>CAIZEE010000032.1 GCA_903931835.1 uncultured Elstera sp. | reverse complement strand
GAGCTGGCCGGAGTCGTCAGCGGCAGCGGTTCCCTTCCAGTCACCATATTGAACTCGTGCTCTAAAGCGCATTTCAGCCTCCAGCCCTTTGCCGTCCCCAGCGTCCAGCCTATCTCAGCCACCCGCAAGGACCATGAGGCCGTTTTGGTCAGCGCCCGCACACAAGGGTTTGGTGGCGACTGCCGCGCTGTGGGCCTCGCCCCCTCACTTACAAACCGCCTTCCACTCATACTCATGAGTGATCGCATTGAGGATCTGCGCCTTCGGGCAGCTCGATTTTGCCAGCGCCGAGGCTGTCGATGACGACGGGGCGGGATCGACCAGCCGGGAGGCGGTTGGGCAGGTGCGGGGCATGCAGACCGGGGGGACATCGGTTTGGCTCTGGCAGACCGCCTGAGGTTTCCCGGCGACACAGACGCAATTGCAAGCAGCGTTGGCCGGCTGGCTCGCGGCGCCCAAGAAAAGCAGAGCGGATAAGAGGATCAACGAACGCGTCATCACTCACCATCGATCTAAAACGTCGTGAATGATGCGCCCGATTTCGCCGGCTGCAAAGGTTTTGGTGCCGGCGCGCGGCTTTCCCATTCGCCCTACGTAAGATGCCGACACCGCCGAACTATGCGACGGGATGAACATCCTGTACCGTTACGTCCTAATTCGTTCACGGCCCGCCATCAGCCATCAAGGAGGTTAGTCTTGGACAACATCGACGAGACCATGGACAAGCTTGGCGCCAGTGTCATCCAGCGGGCGCTGAAGAGTCCGGGTGGTGTGGAGGCGCTTAATCTCGAATACCTCGCGCGTCAGGTCTATCAGGTGATGTCGCGGGAGAAGGAACGCGCGAACGTCAACGTCAAGATCGGCGGCTTTCGGTCGGCTTCCTAGGGTGCGATCGCTTCAGGTTGACTCAACCTGAAGCGTGAATCGCCCTTGATCTCTACTGCGGGCGCTGTTCGGCATCAATGCGCGCCGTTCAGCATCCCGAAGATCGCCTGATACTGGCCGCTGCTCTCGGCGTTTCTCAGCGGCTTCACATTCTCCACCAGGATTTCCTTGGCGTCCGGATTGGCCGTGAGCAGCGCCATGCTCTCCTCAATATAAGCGGCGAGCGGCATGGAGCGCGGGTTCTCGGCATGGCCCGGCATCAGATCGGTCGCGACCGCAGGCGGTGCCAATTCGATCACCTGGACGGATGTGTCCTTTAGCTGGAATCCCAACGACTGGCTGTAGGAATGCATCGCCGCCTTGGTGGCGCTATAGGTCGGCGTTGCGGTCAAGGGGACGAAGGCAAGGCCCGATGTCACGTTGATCACCGTCGCCGATTTTTGTTTGGTGAGATGCGGCAACAGGGCGGCAGTCAGGCGGATCGGGCCCAGCAAATTGGTTGCGATCGTCGCTTCGGCCGTCGTCAGGTCGACCGGCTCGGCAGTCAGGTTCTCCACCTGCATGATGCCGGCATTGTTGATCAGCACGTTCAGCGTCGGAAACTTCCGCGTGATCTCCGCCGCGAAGGCCTGGATGGCCGCAGGGTCCTCGACATTCAGCGTTTGGAACGCCATGCCGGCATAGGAGGCGGCGGTTTCCTCCAGCGCCTTGGCGCGGCGGCCGGCGATGATGACCTGGTTGCCGGCCTTATGAAAAGCCTCGGCCAGGCCGCGGCCGATGCCCGATCCGCCGCCGGTGATCAGAATGGTGTTGCCGGTGATGTTCATCTTAAAAAAACCCTCTTCGAATGCGCGTGACCCTTGCACGTCCGGCTGATATAGCTACATCACTTACCGATAGAAAGTAGGCACTGAAAAGTGCTGTAGTTACCTAAAGGAGAGTGATGTGTCCGCTGAAGCTGGCGTCGCGCGTGCCGCCCCCTATCCCGCCGCCGTCGATCCCAAGATTGAGGCGCTGGTGAATGAGGTGATCGGCCGTGTCGCCGATAAATGGACGATGATCGTGCTGGATGTTCTGGCCGAGCATGGTGAGCTGCGCTTCACGCGGCTGGCCGAACTGTCCGGCGGCATCAGTCAGAAGATGCTGACCCAGACGGTGCGCCAGATGGAGCGGGACGGTCTGGTCATCCGCACCGTCCATCCGGTCATCCCGCCCAAGGTTGAATACCGGCTGACCGATCTCGGTTTCAGTTTGGGCGAGGCGTTTTGCGGCGTGTGGTTATGGGCTGCAGACAATCTCGAACGGATCGAGGCGTCGCGTCAGGCATTCGATCAGCGGGCCCGGGACGTCTGACCCGACAAATCATAGAAAACTCGCCCCCCTCAGACTAAGCTAACCCCTGGGGGGAGATGCCGATGAGTGAACAAGACGCGCTGGGGCAATTGGTCGATGTCGGGCTGGTGGCGGCCTCTGTCGAGCCGGGCGGCAAGACCGCCGGGCATCACGCAACCCATTGCGCCAATTGCCATGCAGCGCTGACCGGTCACTACTGCCAAAATTGCGGCCAGCGCGCCGCCGTGCACCGTTCGCTCAGCCATATCGGCGAGGAATTCTTCCACAGCTTCTTCCATTTTGACGGCAAGATCTGGCGGACGGCGCCGCTGCTTTTCTTCAAGCCCGGGGCGCTTACTTATCGCTACGTGCACGGTCAGCGCGTGCGTTTCGTGTCGCCGATGGCGCTGTTCTTTTTCAGTATCTTTTTGATGTTTTTCGCCTTCGCGGCGGTCGATCCGACCAAGATGATGCACGCGCAGGTGGATGTGCCGGCCGATGCGAGGGCGGATATTCAGGCGGCGCTCAAGGACGCTCAGGATAATTTTGAAGAGGCCCAGCGCGATTCGGACAGCGCCAAGGCAGGCGACGACAAGGCGGAGAAGCAAGCGACCGAGAAGGCGCTTCGCCGGGCAAAAGCGGCGCTCGATCTCGCGACCAAGGCGGCTAATGCCGTGCCGCCAGAACCCGCGCCAGACAGTGCCGCCGCCGATAAACCACCCGTCGACGGGCCTGCGGCGGATCAAGCCACTCCTAACAAGCCGGCCGAACCCGATATCTTCGATTGGCGTGCGACGCTGAAGGAACTTGGCACCAGCAAGAAGCTCGATTTCGCCGGCCGTCCGGAGATGACGGCGCGTGCCCGCGCGAGCCTGAGCGACCCCGATCTGCTGGTCTATAAGCTGAAAAACACCGCGTCGGAATATTCATTCCTACTGGTGCCGATGTCGGTGCCGTTCGTCTGGATGCTGTTTATGTTCCGGCGCCGGCTGCATCTATATGACCACGTCATCTTCGTACTGCATTCCTTGAGCTTCATGGCGCTGTTCGCAGCCAGCTGGGCCTTCCTGGTCAAGCTCAATGTCGAAGGTCCTCTCGGATTTTGGCTGGCCCTTATCCCGCCGGTGCATCTGTTCTTCCATCTGAAGGGCGCCTATTCGCTCGGCGCCTTCGGCGCGATCTGGCGAACCTCGTTCCTGTTGATCGTCTCCCTCATCGTGCTGTTCATCTACCTTGCCTTCATCCTGGTACTGGGGCTGATAGAGTAGCGCGGCTCAGGCGTTAACCATTCTTTGCGGTATGGCGTTGTATAACCATATCTAGTGGTTCATCCTATGGAGGACTCAAGCGGGGGGGATAGCTAGCATCGATGGGCGTTATGGACATTATCCTGCACCAGGCTGCTGTCATCGCCTACCGCATCGTGGACAAGAAGGTCCAGGTGCTGTTGACGACGTCGCGCGATACCGGCCGGTGGATCATCCCAAAGGGCAATGTCTCCCCCCGTATGACCCCGGCCAAGGCGGCCGAACGCGAAGCGTTTGAGGAGGCGGGCGTCAAGGGCGTGATCGAGAGCGCGCTGCCGCTCGGCATCTATACCTACTTCAAGAAACTGGATACAGGCGATACGCGTGCAGCGACGGTCGAGGTCTATCTGCTGCGTGTGACAGGATCAGTGAAAAAATTCCCCGAGCGTGGCGAGCGTGTTCTTGCCTGGGTGCCGCTGGCGGAGGCGCCGGGCATGATTCAGGAGCCGGGCGTCGTGCCGTTGCTGCTGCGCTTGGCCGAAATTGAGCCCAGCCTCGTTCAGGCCGAGAAGAAACGCTAGACCAACCAGCTCACCAGCATGCCGGCTACGGTTACCGCCATCACCAGCGTCGCCAGCCAGCCGAAGAATTTGAGTATGGGCGGCAGGGTGAAGCCGCCCATAATGGCAGGACGCCGTGACAAATCCATCATGGCGAACATAACCGGGACGGCGATCACGCCGTTGACGACCGCACTCCAATACAGCGCCTTGACCGGGTCGATCGGGGTAAAGTTCAGGCACACGCCGATCGCCGTCGCCGCCGCGATGATGCTGTAAAACGCCTTGGCGCGGCGCGGCAGGCGCGCCAGCCCGACATGCATGCCGGCGAGTTCACCGACAGCGTAGGCCGCCGATCCCGCAAGGACCGGCAGGGTCAGCAGGCCGGTGCCAATAATGCCCGTCGCGAAGATCAGGAACGTGAACGGGCCGGCAATCGCGCGCAGCGCCTCGGCCGCCTGGGCCGATGTCTGAATGTCCGTGACGCCGTGGGCGTTCAGCGTCGCGGCGGTTGTGATGACGATGAAGAAGGCGACGGCATTGGACAGCGCCATGCCGAGATAGGTGTCGATGCGGATGCGCTGAAATTCCGCTGGGGCCTGTTCGGGTGCGCGGATCAGCGGACGGGCGCCCGCTTTCTCCTTCTCGTCCTCTACCTCCTGCTCGGCCTGCCAGAAGAACAGATACGGGCTGATCGTGGTGCCGAGAACCGCGACGATTGCGATCAGATACGTCGATTTGAGGGACAAAGGCGGCCAGATTGTCGCCCAGGCGACCTTGGCCCAGGGCATGTCGACCACGAAGGCGCAGACGACATAGCTTAGGAGCGACAGGCACAGATATTTCAGGATCGGGACGTAGCGCGCATAGGGTGTGAAGATCGCAAGCAGAGCCGAAAACGCGCCGAACAGCGCCGTATAAAGCAGCGCCGGACCGTCGATCAGCAGTTTGAGGGCGGCCCCCATGGCGCCGACATCGGCACCCAGATTGATGACATTCGCCACCAGCAAGGCCACGACGATGAAGGTCGACAGCCAGCGCGGATAATGGCGGCGCAGATTGCCGGCAATGCCGAACCCAGTGACGCGGCCGATGCGAGCACTGATCTCCTGGATCGCCGCCATCAGCGGATAGCTGAACAGCAAGGTCCAGGCGAGGCCAAAGCCGAATTGCGCGCCGACTTGCGAATATGTGGCAATGCCGCTCGGGTCGTCGTCGGACGCGCCGGTGATCAGGCCGGGGCCCAGGATCTGCAGCAATTCGCGGCGTCCGGTCTGATCAGGCGGAGAATTTGTCATTGCCGTCCTTAAGGTCCACTGGCGCCGGCTGGTTCCGTGTTCGCCTAAGCGCGAGCGAGATACTGCGGAATGATGACGGGCAGCGATACCCAGAATTTGAAGCCCGCCCGGCAACCACAGCGGCTTTGCGGTGTTTATGAGACGAGGTGCTGAGGCGGACCGACTGGTTGCATCCGCATGACCGTATTCGACAGCACGCATTCTCACTCTATCGAAAGGCGTTTTCACATGTCCCTATTGCTCATCATCGTTCTCATCCTGTTGCTCGGCGGTGGCGGCGGCTATTACGGCTACAGCCGATATGGCGGCGGCGGCCTTGGCGGCGTACTCGGGCTGATTTTAATCGTTTTCGTCGTTCTGTGGCTCTTTGGCGCTCTCGGCGTCCACGGCTAGAGGAGGCGCCAGGCTCCTTCTAAGGCATTGAGGGAACTCTCGCTCCGGTCGCGTGTTCTACCTGCCGTCGGAATGAACACGCGGCCTCCCGCTGCTTGACGTTTTGAACCCATCACGCCCGTTCCCGAGGGGGACGGCACCCAGCACTCCTGAAAG
>CAIZEE010000031.1 GCA_903931835.1 uncultured Elstera sp. | reverse complement strand
GGCAACCGTCGTTATCATCACGCACAAAATCAACATTCTAGCAGTGGTCGACAAAATATTGATTATGGCGGAGGGGAGCGTTCAGGCGTTTGGCGTGCGCGAAGCCATTTTGCCGCGGCTGGTTGGACCGCGCGTCGTTGCTCCTGCCGCTCCTGCGGTTGCGCCGCCCGCCGCCGTTTCTCAAGTCGCCACGTAAGGTAGATATCCAGATGGCAAAAAATTCGGTGCGTCACTCTTCAAATTGGCGCTCCATCGCGGTTGCCGGCTATATCGTGATAGGCATGACATTTGGCGTCGGCGGCGTTTGGGCCACGGTCGCCAAACTCGATAAGGCCGTTATCGCGAGCGGGTTTGTCGAAACAGAAACCAACCGCAAGACCGTTCAGCATCTTGAAGGGGGGATTGTCCGCGAAATCCTTGTCAAGGAAGGCGAACACGTCGCCGACGGTCAGGTGTTGTTCCGCTTGGAACAGGTGCAAGCCGAAGCCAACAACGAACTCTTGCGCAACCAACTCGACTCGTCCTTGGCGCTCGAGGCGCGCCTGATCGCCGAACGAGACGGTTCCGCAGACATCGCGTGGCCTGACGAGTTCAAGGATAGGCTTGCAGAGCCGAACTTGTCGCACATCCTGGTCGACCAGGTGCACCAGTTCGAAGAACGACGGGCTTCGATGGCAGGGCAAAAGAGCGTCTTGGAGTCTCGGATCGCGCAATTGCACTCTGAGATAGACGGGGTCGCCATAGAGAAGGAATCGACGGAAAAGCAGTCCAATTACATCGACCAAGAACTAGTCGGACTTCGTGGTCTTGCCGCCAAGCAGCTTGTGCCGATAACGCGCGTCTATGCGATGGAGCGCGAACGCACGCGCCTTGACGGATCCATTGGACGCGCCATTGCCGAAGCCGCGAAGGCGCAAAACTCGATCGAGGAAGTCAACATCCAGATCAAGCAGCTGATACAGAAGTTCCAAGAGGAGATCGCAGCCAACCTGCTCGACGCACGTCAGAAAATCGCGGACGCGCGACAGAGGAGTTCCGTTGCTAAGGACGTTCTTAAACGCCTCGACATTACAGCCCCACGCGCGGGCACAGTGCAGAATTTGAAGGTCTCCACGATCGGTCAAGTCATCCGAGGGGGCGAGCCGCTTCTCGACATCGTTCCAGACAACGAACAACTCGTTGTCCACGCACAATTCTCGACGACCGACATCGACAATGTGTATTCGGGAATGCCGGCCGAGGTTCGCTTCCCTGCGTTCCATTCACGGACTATTCCGGTCATGATAGGCGACATCGAATCCATATCGCATGACCGCCTAATGGACGAGACGACCCGTCAATATTACTTTCTTGGCGTCATCTCCCTCAATCGTACCGATATCCCTGAGGAATATCGCCCGCGCTTGCGGGCCGGCATGCCCGCGGAAGTTATCGTATCCGCGGGTGAGCGAACGGTTTTGAGCTACCTCGTCTCCCCGTTATCGAGCGCTTTGAGAAAGACATTCCGCGAAGCGCAGGATTGAGAGTCGGTGAACTATTTTGTTCCTGATTACGCGCTTGCGTC
>CAIZEE010000030.1 GCA_903931835.1 uncultured Elstera sp. | reverse complement strand
GCGATGCGCTGATCGTCCTGCTGAAACACTTTAAGCCGGACGGGAAACTCCCCGCCGATCAGCAAAAGGCGATCGACGATCTGGAAGCGATGCTGAAGGCCATCGCCGGCGTAAAAGAGCGTCACGGCGCGAAGCATGTCATGACGCCGTAGCCGCAAGACCGTAACAATGGGCGGATATAAGCATGGTTGGAGCGCAATCCGCCCACAACATCTTGACAAAATCGTGGAAATTCCTATCCTAAACTCCGATGAATGCATGCTCCTTCCGGCTGATCCCTGCAGTCCTTCTTCTCGGACGTGACGGGTAGAATTTGGCCCGCAAGTTTTTCATCAAGACCCACGGATGTCAGATGAATGTCTACGATTCTGCCCGCATGGCGGATTCGCTAAGCCCGCTCGGCTTTGAGGAGACGCTGGCGCCTGAGGGTGCCGATCTTGTCATCATCAATACCTGCCATATCCGCGAACGCGCGGCTGAGAAGCTGTATTCCGAACTCGGGCGCTTACGCCTGCTGAAGCAGGAACGCCAGGCTGCCGGGGGCAAATTGACGCTGGCCGTGGCCGGTTGCGTCGCGCAGGCGGAGGGGGCGGAATTGCTGGCGCGGGCACCCTTCGTCGATATCGTGGTTGGACCGCAGAGCTATCATCGCCTGGCCGAGCTCGTGACGCGCTCTGATGACGGCGCGCGCGGCTTGATGGACACCGAATTCCCGGTCGAGCCCAAATTCGACTCGCTCGCCCCGCAGCGCCATGCCGAGGGTGTGACCGCCTTCCTGACCGTGCAGGAGGGCTGCGATAAATTCTGCACCTTCTGTGTCGTGCCCTATACGCGCGGTGCGGAATATTCGAGACCCGCCGCCGATATCATCGCCGAGGCGCGGCATCTGGCATCACTGGGTGCGGTTGAACTCACCCTGCTCGGCCAGAACGTCAACGCCTATCACGGTGTCGGGCCTGAGGGCGCCGATTGGGGTCTTGCGCGGTTGATTGAGGAATTGGCCGATGTGCCGGGTTTAGCGCGCATCCGCTACACCACCTCGCATCCGCACGACGTCGATGACGCGCTGATCGCCGCTCATCGCGATGTGCCCGAGCTGATGCCGTTCCTGCATCTGCCGGTGCAATCGGGCTCGGATTCGATCCTGGCCGCGATGAACCGCAAACATACGGCCGATGAGTATCGCCGCCTGATCGGCCGGCTGCGCGACGCGCGTCCCGATCTGGCGCTGTCGTCGGATTTCATCGTCGGCTTTCCGGGCGAAACCGCGGCGGATTTCGAGGCGACGCTTCGCCTCGTCCGCGATATCGGCTTTGCCCAGGCCTTTGCCTTCAAATATTCCCCCCGTCCCGGTACGCCCGCCGCCGATCGCGACGATGGTGTGCCGGAGGCGGAAAAAGATGCGCGTCTTGCCGCCCTGCTCGATCTGTTGCGCGAACAGCAGGATAGCTTCAACGACGCCATGCTCGGCCAGATCGTGCCCGTTCTGTTCGAGAAGCCCGGCCGCCATCCAAACCAGTTGGTCGGTCGTACGCCCTATCTGCAACCAGTACATATCGATACCAGTTTAATGAGGACGGGGTTGTTAGATAAGACGGGGATGGACCTGATCGGTCGCATCGCCGAGACGCGCCTTGACGAGCGTAACGCCTACAGTTTTAGCGGTACCCTGATCAACGGAGTGGAACAGATGACTGAGACCATGATGAGGATTTCGGCTTGACGTCGGCAGGGCTCTCACCGGCTCTTACCGGCCGAAAGGCCGACCCGGTATCCTTGAAATTCGAGGATAACAGCCTGTTGCCAGCGCTTTATGGCGAGCATGACCGCAATCTGGCGCGTATCGAGCAATTGCTCGGCGTGTCGATCGCGTCTAGAGGCAATTGCCTGACCATCTCGGGCCCCGCCGCCTCGGCCGGCTCGGCGCGCGATGCGCTGATGACGCTGCACAAGAAAATCCGCAAGGGGCGCCCCGTTGATCTGGGTGAGGTCGACGCTGCGGTCCGCATGGCCAATATCACCGATGACGAGGAAATCGGCGGTACGGTCAGCAGCATCGTCAATACCAAGCGACGGCTGATCGAGCCGCGCTCGGCGATGCAGAAGGAATATTTGAAGGCGCTGCACGAAAACGAGCTGGTCTTCGGTTTGGGACCGGCCGGCACGGGTAAGACCTATCTCGCCGTCGCCGTCGCGGTCACCATGCTGATGAGCGGGCGGGTCAATCGCATCATCCTGTCCCGGCCGGCGGTCGAGGCAGGCGAGCGTTTGGGCTTCCTGCCGGGTGACCTCAAGGACAAGATCGACCCGTATCTGCGCCCGCTTTATGACGCGCTCTACGATATGATGCCGGCCGATCAAGTGACCAAACGGCTGGAAAGCGGGGAGATCGAGGTTGCCCCGCTTGCCTTCATGCGCGGTCGCACGCTCGCCAACGCCTATATCATCCTGGATGAGGCGCAGAACACCACGCCGACCCAGATGAAGATGTTCCTCACCCGGTTGGGTGAGAACGGACGCATGGCGGTGACGGGCGATCTCAGCCAGGTCGATCTGCCGCTCGGCGCCAAATCTGGCCTACGCGATGCGGTCGAAACATTGGATGGCGTCGAGGGAACGACCTTTGTTCGGTTCACCGATGTCGATGTCGTGCGGCACCCGCTGGTCACGCGCATCGTCCGCGCCTACAATGCGAGGGATAACCGTTTGGTGCCGCCGCCGGGGACTGCCCCCTAAACGGCATTGCGGTCTTGGACATGGGCCAGCGCTCCCAAGGGCTTGAGCGCTGGCTCCCTTTGCACAAAGCCCGGCAGTGCTACCCCTACAGGAGACCATGAGCGCTCGCGTTGAACTTGTCGTGTCGATCGAGAACGATGGCTGGGCCTCGCTCGATGCGCCAGAGGCTTTGGCTTTGCGTGCCGCCAAGGCCGGTTTGACGGCCGCCTCTCCCGAGCTTGATGCGGGTACGCTGACGCTGGTCTTGAGCGGCGATGACGAGGTCCGCGAGCTCAACCGGCGCTGGCGCGGCCTCGATAAGCCGACCAACGTGCTGTCCTTCCCTTCCGAAGACGAAGCCTTTCCGGGCGGCCCGCCGCCGCATTTCGGCGACGTGATTCTGGCCTGGGAAACCGTTGCCCGCGAAGCAGAAGAGCAGAACAAGCCGATCGCCGATCATGCGAGCCACCTGATCGTCCATGGCGTGCTGCATCTGTTCGGCTATGACCATCAAGACGACGCAGAGGCTTCCGTCATGGAAACGCTGGAGACCCGCATATTGGGTGAGCTTGGCATCCCCGATCCCTATGCCATGGATCGGGTGCCGGCATGAGCGACACCTCCAGTAGCGGGCGATCTAGCAGCATCGAGCCGGTCAAGCCGATCAAGCTGATGAACCGTCTGCGTGTTCTGCTTGGTCGGCGACCCGACTCGGTTCGCGAAACGCTGGAGGAATTGATCGAGGATCGGGAAGCGCCGGAAGCGCCGATCGATACCGATGAACGGGCCTTACTGAAGAATATTCTGGCGTTACGCGAAACCTCCATCGACGACGTCATGGTGCCAAGAGCCCATATCATCGCGGTCGAGGTGCAGACGCCCTTTGCCGATCTGGTCGCGATGATCAACGAGGCTGCCCATTCGCGCATGCCGGTCTTCCGCGAAACCCTCGATGACGTGCTCGGCATGATCCATATCAAGGATGTGCTGGCGGCGATTCACGCCTCGCCGCCGCCGGACCTTAAGTCCCTGTTGCGTCCGGTGCTGTTCGTGCCGCCGTCGAGGCGCGCGCTTGATCTGTTGTTCGACATGCGTCAGCAACGCACCCATCTCGCCATGGTGGTCGATGAATATGGCGGGATCGACGGGTTGGTGACGATCGAGGATCTGGTCGAACAGATTGTCGGCGAGATTGAGGACGAACATGACGACGAGGCGCCGCCGGCGCTGAAACGCGAGGAGGACGGCACGATCCTGGCGGAAGGCGGCGTTGCAATCGAAGATCTGGAAGAACTGGTCGGCCGCTTTCTGTCCGAGGACGAGTTGGAGGAGGTCGACACGCTGGGCGGCCTCGTCACCAATTTGGCGGGACGCGTGCCGGAAGCCGGCGAACGCTTCACCCATCCCTCCGGCGTCGTCTTTGAAGTCGCGTCGGCCGATCCGCGGCGCGTCGCCTCGGTGCGCTTGAGCAATCTGCCGGAACCGCCCCCCGCCCCCTGATCCCTGCTGGAGAGTTCGTCTATGGCCGATCGGTTGACTGCGATCGCAATCAGGATTGCTGCGCTCACCGGGTGGCGCCGGGCTACGCTCGCCACCGCGATGGGCGGGTTGGCCGCCTTTGCCCTGCCGCCCTTTTACGTCCTGCCGCTGCTGATCCCGGCCTTTGTCGTGCTGATCTGGCTGATCGATGGTGCGACCCGGACCCGCCAAGCCTATTGGACCGGGTTCTGGTTCGGGCTCGGGCATTTTGTCATCGGTCTGTACTGGATCGCCAATGCCATGCTGGTCGATGCGGCACGGTTCTGGTGGATGATCCCGTTCTCCCTGCTCGGGCTGCCGGCAGTGATCAGCCTGATCTATATCGGCACTGTGGCGGCATTGAGCTGGCGGTTTGGCCGGCGCGGCTCTTCGCGCGTTCTCCTGTTCTGTGGGTTGTGGACCGTCGCCGAGCTCGCCCGCGGCGTGCTGTTCACGGGTTTTCCGTGGAACATGATCGGCTATAGCTGGAATGAAGTGGGGCCGATCCGGCAGGCGGCAGCCTGGGTCGGCGTCTATGGCGTGTCGCTGCTGACCGTGCTGGCGGCAGCCGCACCGGCCATTTTGGCGTCCGGCGAACGCCGCATGCCGATCAAGCTCATAACCCTTTATGTAGCCTTGGCGATCATCGGATTATTCGGTTGGTTGAGGCTCGCAGACGATCATGACGACATGGTGCCAGGGGTCACTTTGCGCCTGGTACAACCCAACATTGTGCAGAGCCTGAAATGGGACCAGCGAGCGGCCGCCGCCAATTTCGAGAATCTGCTCGAATTGAGTGGTGAGCCCTCCAAAACGCCTCTGACCGCCATTCTATGGCCGGAAAGCGCCACGTCTTATTATCTGGAACGTGAGCCGGCAGCGCTGGAGGCGATCCACGATCACGTAAATGGAGCGATGCTGATCACCGGATCGCTGCGCGCGACCCGGTCGGATGCGGATGGGCATGTCGATTATTGGAACGGGATGATCGCACTTGATAAAGCGGGTCAGGTCGTTGGCACCTACGATAAATTTCATCTGGTGCCGTTCGGCGAATATGTGCCGTTCAGCCATGTCCTGCCGATTGGCAAACTCACGCCCGGTCTCGCGGATTTCTCGCGCGGGCCGGGGCCACGGACGTTGACGGTTCCGGGCTTGCCGCCATTCGGGCCGCTGATCTGCTTTGAGGTGATTTTCCCAGGCGCAGTCGTCGACCGGGCAAACCCACCCAAATGGCTGCTCACACTCACCAATGACGGCTGGTACGGCTACAGCACGGGTCCCTTCCAGCATTTTGTCCAGGCCGGCTGGCGGGCGATCGAGGAAGGCGTGCCGCTGGTGCGCGTCGCCAATACGGGCATCTCAGGCGTGGTCGATCCTTATGGCAAAGTGATCGCGGAACTAAGGCTGGAGGAGCGGGGTTATATTGATGTGCCGCTGCCCCAAGCGCTCGCCGCAGCGACGATTTATGCGCAGTTTGGCGATGGGCCCGTTTGGTTCTTCGCCCTTGTTTTGATAGCTATAGGTATCTGGGTACGGAATAGCGGTGAATTTAGCAATTGACCTGCATACGATGGTACTCCATAAATTTGCAATCATCGGTCGAACATCAGCCAGGATTACAGCCATGGACACCCCCATAAAATCTGGTCGCGGCATGACACGCGGCTCTCGCACCGGCAAACCGACGCCGGTTGATGCCCATGTCGGCAGCCGTGTTCGGCTGCGTCGCACCCTGCTCGGCATGAGCCAGGAGAAATTGGGCGAGGCGATCGGACTTACCTTTCAGCAGGTTCAAAAATATGAACGCGGCGCCAATCGCATCGGCGCCAGCCGCTTGTTTGATCTCAGCCGCGTGTTGGACGTGCCGATCTCGTTCTTCTTCGACGACATGGCCAACGGCCCGATGAACAGTGCCAGCTATGGCGACGGCGCGCCGAGCTATGAGGCGAAGGAATTGTCGAAGCGCGAAATTCTCGAACTCGCCCGCGCCTTTGACCGCATCAAGGACGAAAAAATCCGCAAGCGGATTCTTGAACTCACCAAATCATTGGGCACGGTCTCCGACGCCGCCTGATGCTGTGATGCAGGGCTGCGCGGCAGCTTGGCACTTGACGAACCCTGTTAAAGACCGGCATTAACGTCGGCCCCGTGCCTCTATGACCCTATTGGTCATGGTTCACGCGGGGCCGCTTGGCGCGTTGCATCCGGCATCGCCCCGGCGCCAGCCGAGATCAAGGGACATTTCCGTGAACAACTCCGACTATCTGTTTACCAGCGAATCCGTTTCGGAGGGGCATCCCGACAAGGTATGCGACCGTATCTCCGACGCCGTCGTCGATCTGTTCCTGACCGCCGATCCCTATGCCCGCGTCGCCTGTGAGACGCTGGCGACGACCAACCGCATCGTCCTGGCGGGCGAGGTTCGCGGGCCTGCTTCCATCACGGCAGACGCTATTGAGACCGTCGCCCGCGCCGCCGTGCGCGACATCGGCTATGAGCAGGACGGCTTCCATTGGCAGAAATCTGCGGTAGAGGTGCTGGTGCACGCGCAGTCCGCTGATATCGCGGTCGGCGTCGATGCCGCCGGCAACAAGGATGAGGGTGCCGGCGACCAGGGCATCATGTTCGGTTTTGCCTGCCGTGAGACCGAAGCGCTGATGCCGGCGCCGATTCATTTCAGCCACGCCATTCTGAAGAGCCTGGCCGAAGCAAGGCATTCCGGTGCCGCTGCGATCCTCGGCCCCGATGCGAAAAGCCAGGTCACGCTGCAATATGAGAATGGCCGCCCGGTCCGCGCAACTTCGGTCGTCGTCTCGACCCAGCATGTCGAGGGCGTCGATAGCCAGGAAGTGCGCGAAGTCGTGCGCCCGCATGTGCTGAACGTGCTGCCCGAAGGCTGGATGTGCGATGAGGCGCATTTCTACGTCAATCCGACCGGCCGTTTCGTCATTGGCGGCCCAGATGGCGATTGCGGCCTGACCGGTCGCAAGATCATCGTCGACACCTATGGCGGTGCCGCTCCGCATGGCGGGGGCGCCTTCTCCGGCAAGGATCCGACCAAGGTCGACCGTTCGGCTGCTTATGCCGCGCGCTATCTGGCGAAGAACGTGGTTGCCGCCGGTCTTGCCGAGCGTTGCACGATCCAGCTCTCCTACGCGATCGGCGTGTCGCATCCTTTGTCGGTCTATGTGAATACCGGCGGCACCGGCGTGGTCGGCGAGGACAAGCTCGCGGTTATCCTGCCGCAATTGGTCAATCTCAGCCCGCGCGGCATCCGTGAGCATCTCGGCCTCAATCGACCGATCTATGCCCGCACGGCGGCTTACGGCCATTTCGGCCGCACGCCCGACGCGGATGGCGGGTTCAGCTGGGAGAAGACTGATCTGGTCGACGAGCTGCGCCGCGCGTTCTCCTGACGATCAATCCCGTGACCTCGGAGCCGATCGAGGACACCAGGATCTACGGGCGTCGACACGGGCGTAAGCTTCGTGACAGCCAGTCGAGCCTGCTGGAGCGCGTCTTGCCGCGCGTCGCCATTGAGAAGGGTGAGGCGCCGCTCGATCCGGCCGTTCTGTTCGGGCGGCCGGTCGACGCGGTCTGGCTTGAGATCGGCTTTGGCGGCGGCGAACATCTGGCAGATCAGGCGGAAACCCATCCGACGATCGGCCTGATCGGCTGCGAGCCCTTTCTCAACGGCGTCGTCTCGGCGCTCGGCCATATCGAGCGGCGTGGCATCGGCAATATTCGGATATTGCCCGATGACGCGCGGACCCTGCTCGACCGTTTGCCGG
>CAIZEE010000029.1 GCA_903931835.1 uncultured Elstera sp. | reverse complement strand
GCTTAAATAGGCGGCTCGGTAATGAAGGGCTTAAGGGGTTTTTGTCAAACGGGCCGCGTCGCGCACGTAGTCGACCAGTGAAGCAACAGACTCAGTTGCCGATTGTCGGCCGCTATTTAAGATAAGAGACGGGCTTTCCGGCGGCTCGTAGGGTGCCGAGACGCCCGTGAAATTGGCGATCTCGCCGGTGCGGGCGCGCTTATACAGGCCCTTGGGATCGCGTTGTTCGCAGGTGCTGAGATCGGCATCGACATAGACCTCGTGGAAACTGCAACCTAACCGTTCCGCTGCCGTCCGTGCTCGCTGGCGATCCTCACGATAGGGTGAAATCAGCGAGGTGATGACGATCATGCCGGCGCTGGCGAACAGGGCCGCGACTTCGCCGACCCGCCGGATATTCTCCGACCGGTCATCCGGCGTGAAGCCGAGATTGGCCGTAAGGCCTGCGCGCAGATTATCCCCGTCGAGGACGAACACCTCAAAGCCATTGGCGAAGAGGGCTGCCTCGGCCTCCATTGCAATCGTCGATTTGCCGGAACCCGACAGGCCGGTCAGCCAGATTACGCTGCCCTTATGGCCGTGGCGGGCGGCGCGCATCTCATCGCTCACACCGTGCTTGACGGCTTGCACATTGGTCGCTTTGACGGTCAGGCTTGGGCGCTGATCCGGGTAATCAGCCATTGAGATCGTGCCGGCGGCTGTTGCGGCTCCATGCTCGAACAACACAAATCGCCCGGTTGGCCGGCTGGTCAGGTAATCGTCGGCGGCGATCAGCTTGGTCGCGCGCAGCACCACCTCCGCAATATCGCCGTTGACGACGCTGACCGGCATTGCCGCATCATCGCCGGTGGCGCCGATCAAGCGTTTGATGCGGCTGACCGTGGCGCTCGTTTCCGTCGTGCCGATGCGCAGATTGACCTGCTGACCCTCGGTCAGCGGCGAAGGCGAGAACCACACCAGCCGACCGGCGAAGATTGCCGTCAGCTTGGGCAGCGCCTCGGCAGTACGGCTCATCAACTCGCCGCGTTCAATGAAGAGCGGCTGATCCAGGATGACGCCGATACTGTCGCCGACCACGGCCTCTTCCGGTGTGTTAGCTTCCGGCCAGGCCGCTAATGCGGCGATCCGCGCAGTCTTGTTAGAGGGCGAGAACATGACCTCGTCGCCGGCCCGGAACCGTCCGGCCGCGACACGCCCGCATAAAATGCGCTTGTCGTCGATGCGCTGGACGAGTTGGATCGGCAGCCGCGCCGGCTCGTCGATCAGCGACAGCGGTTCACCCAATTCGTCGAGCGCTTCCAGCAAGGTCGGGCCGCGATACCAGGCGGGGCCGGCGAAGCTGCGCGAAATGCCCTGGCCTGTACGCACCGAAATGGGGATGGCGCGGCGTGCGGTCAGGCCGAACCGCGTCAGCAATTGGGTGGTTTCGGTCGCGATCGCCGCATACCGGGCCTCGTCAAACCCGACCAGATCCATCTTGGTGACCGCAATAATCACCTGGGTCAGGCCGATCAGCGGCAGGAGCGAGGCATGTCGTTTCGTTTGATCGGCGACGCCCTCATCGGCGGCGACGACCAGGACTGCGGCGGCGGCCTGGGATGCACCGGTCAGCATGTTGCGGACGAATTCACGGTGGCCTGGCGCATCAACGACGACATAGTCGCGCGATGCCCCGGCAAAGCGCACCTGCGTGCTGTCGATCGTCACCGCCTGATCGCGCTCGGCCTGCAGCGCGTCAAGCGCGAAGGACCATTCGAGCGGCATGCCGCGCTTATCGCTGGCGGCCTGTAATTCGGCGAGCTTGCCGTCCTGCAGCGAGCCGGTGTCGTGCAGCAATCGGCCAATCAGGCTCGATTTGCCATGGTCGACATGGCCGACCATGACGATCGGCAAACGAGGGCGGTGTTCGGTCACAGGTAGCCACCGGCGCGCAGACGTTCGAATGCATCCTCACTGTCGTGATCCATCGTGCGGCCAGCGCGTTCCGACGTCTTGGTCTGCGCGATCTCGGCGATGATCTCATCGAGCGTCGTGGCATTGCTCGCGATCGGCTCGGTGATGTTCTTCTCACCCAGCGAGCGGAAACGCTTGCCGTCCTTGGCGAAATAAAGCGGCACGATCGGTAGGTTCTCGCGCTTGGTGTAGAGCCAGATATCGAGCTCTGTCCAGGCCAGCAAAGGATGGATGCGGACATGGCCGCCAAGCGGGGGCGGGGTGAACTGGTCCCATAATTCCGCCGGCTGGTCGCGGATTTCCCAGGCGCCATCGGGGCCGCGCGGGCTGAAGACGCGCTCCTTGGCGCGGGTCGCCTGCTCGTCGCGGCGGATGCCGGCGATCACACCTTGATAGCCGCCATCGGTCAGAAGCTGAGCCAGCCCCTCGGTTTTCCGGGCGGCGGCACGCGCGTTGGCCGGCAAAGTCGGGTCGGTGCTTTCATAGGGCGGACAATGGGCGATGCGCAGATCGAGCGACCAGGCTTTCACCAGGTACTCGCGAAACGCATAGACCTCATCGAACTCCATATCGGTATCGAGATGGACGACAGGTAGCGGAATGCGGCCGAAGAACGCCTTCTTCGCCAGCCACAACATGACGTTGGAGTCCTTGCCGATCGACCATAAAATGGCCAAGGGCGACACTGTCGCGACCGCTTCGCGCAGGATGTAAATGCTATGCGCCTCAAGCGCGTCGAGAGGGTCGGTCACTTCAAACACCGAGGGAGACTGTCATGCGCCTTAACCGGCAGGCCACGTTTATAGCACCCGTGGAATTCGGGGAATTACGAACCAACGACAGCCGGCCTTTGTAGTGTCTCTGTTGTATTTTTGTGACGACGGTCAAGCGGAGTTATAACATGCCGAGTTCAAGTTTCGCTTCGTCCGACATACGGCTTTGGTCCCAGGGTGGCGTCCACACCAGATTGGCGGTGACCTTGCTGACCCCCTCGACGCGGCCGGCGGCGTGTTCGACCTGTCCCGGCATCTCGCCTGCGACCGGGCAATTGGGTGCTGTCAGCGTCATGTCGATGCTAACCACGCCCGCCTCGTCGGCGCTCAGATCGTAGATCAAGCCGAGTTCGACGATATTGACCGGGATTTCCGGGTCATAGACGGTGCGCAGCGCCTCCAGCACCCGGGCTTCGAGCTCCGGATTGCCGATGCTGGCTGGCTTATCCACCGCGTCGAAATCGAAACTGGTGCTCTCGGTCATAATTTATCTTCCGTTTTCGCTTCGCCCTTGCCGTCCAGCGCCGCTTTCAGCGTATGCCAGGGCAGGACCGCGCATTTGATACGGGTCGGATAGGCGCGCACGCCGATCAGCGGTTCTAAACGTTCGACTTCCTCGTCCAGGCCTTCGGGCGTCGTCGTTTCATGTCCAGTGGCGCGCGCCTGGAAATCGCCGAACAGCGCGTCGACCTCCGCCAGCGTCTTGCCGGTGATGACCTCGCTCATCAGCGAGGCAGAGGCGGTCGAGATGGCGCAGCCACGCCCGTCAAAGCGAACCGCCGATACCCTGCCATCAACGACGTCGAGATAGACGGTCACGGTGTCTCCGCATAACGGGTTATGCCCATGCGCGTGGTGGCTTGCCGGGTCCAGTTTGCCGAAATTGCGCGGATGGCGGCCGTGATCGAGGATAATGTCCTGATAGAGATCGCGAAGGTCCATGTCAGCGCCCAAACAGTTCTTGCGCGCGGAGGATGGCCGCTTTGAGCGCATCCAGATCCCCGCGATCGTTGTAAAGGCCGAGCGAGGCGCGCGCGCTGGCATAGAGGCCGAGCTTCGCCAGCAGCGGCTGAGCGCAGTGATTGCCGGCGCGGATCGCGACATTCGACTGGTCGAGGATTGTGCCCAGATCATGCGGATGGATGCCATCGACGGTGAAGGACAACACGCCTGATCGCTCGGCACCGGCACCGACCAGATGCACGCCAGCAATGCCGTTCAGCATCTCGACGCCGTAATCCAGCAATTCGCGCTCATGCGCCCTGATCCAGTCCCAGCCAAGCTGGTCGATATAATCGATCGCGGCGGTCAGGCCGATCACGCCGGCGATGTCGGGCGTCCCGGCCTCGAACCGATGAGGAATATCCTGGAAATCGGTGTGTTCGAAGGTGACCGAGGCGATCATGTCGCCGCCGGTCTGATAGGGCGGCAGGACTTCCATCAAAGCTGCCTTGCCGTAAACCACGCCGATGCCAGTCGGGCCATAAAGCTTGTGGCCGGAGAAGACGTAGTAATCGGCATCCAGCGCCTGTACATCGACGGCGCGATGCGGCACGGCCTGGCTGCCGTCGATTAGCACCTGAGCGCCCGCCTCATGCGCCAGATGGACGATATCGGCAACTGGATTGACGGCGCCCGTGGCGTTGGCGATATGCGTGACCGCGACCAGTTTGGTTCGCGGAGTGAGCAACTTGGCGAATTCCGCCATATCCAGCCCGCCGCTCGCATCGATCGGGGCCACGACCAGCTCGATCCCGATTGTATCGCGCAGGATTTGCCAGGGCACGATATTGGCGTGATGCTCCAGCTCGGTGATCAGCACCTGATCGCCGGCTTTGAGCAGCGACTGGCCGAGCCCAAAGGCGACCAGATTGATCGCCTCGGTCGCGCCCTTGGTGAAGACGATCTCTTCCAGACGCTTCGCATGGACGAATTTCTGAGCGGATTCGCGCGCCTTTTCGAAAGCGGTGGTGGACTCGCCCGAGAGGAAATGCGCGCCGCGATGGACGTTGGAATAGGTCGCGGCACAGCCGGCCAGGATCGCGTCGAGC
>CAIZEE010000028.1 GCA_903931835.1 uncultured Elstera sp. | reverse complement strand
GGCGGCTTCCAGGTTCGTCTTGATCGCGGTTTCTTCGATATGGCGTTCGCGCGTGGCGCTTCTGATTGAGCACGTAGAGGGCGACGCCGGTCGGCACGAACAGGCTGATCTCGGCCGATTTGCCGCCGATGCCTTCTTCCTCCAGCGCGCGGAGCACATGCAGCGCGGTCGATTCGGTTGAGCGGACCGTGCCCGTGCCATGGCAGCGCGGGCAGGTTTCGCTCGAGGTTTCGAGCAGGCTCGGGCGCAAGCGCTGGCGCGACAATTCGAGCAAGCCGAAGGGCGAAATCCGGCCGATCTGGATGCGCGCGCGATCGTTCTTCATGGCCTCCTTGATGCGCCGTTCGACCGCGTGGTTGTTGCGGCTGTCCTCCATATCGATGAAGTCGATCACGATCAGGCCGGCCAGATCGCGCAGGCGCACCTGTCTTGCGATTTCATCGGCGGCTTCCAGGTTCGTCTTGATCGCGGTTTCTTCGATATGGCGTTCGCGCGTGGCGCGGCCGGAATTCACGTCGATCGCGACCAGGGCCTCGGTCGGGTTGATGACGATCGAGCCGCCGGATTTCAGCTGCACGGTCGGGCTGTGGATCGCGTCGATCTGGGCCTCGACCTGATAGCGGAACATCATTGGAATGGCGGGATCGCGATAGGGCTTCACCCGGCGCGCATGGCTCGGCACGATCATCTTCATAAAGGCTTTGGCGGTCTTGTAGCCTTCCTCGCCCTCGACCAACACCTCGTCGATATCGCGGGTGTAGAGGTCGCGGATCGAGCGCTTGATCAAACTGCCTTCTTCATAGATCAGCGCCGGCGCCGAGGATTTCATGGTCAGCTCGCGGATATCGTCCCACAGGCGCAGCAAATACTCGAAGTCGCGCTTGATCTCCGGCTTGGCGCGCTCCATGCCGGCGGTGCGCACGATCACGGCCATGCCGTCCGGCAGGTCGAATTCGTCAAGAATCGATTTCAGGCGCTTGCGATCGGCGACGCTGGTGATCTTGCGCGACACCCCGCCGCCGCGCGGCGTGTTCGGCATCAGCACGCAATAGCGGCCGGCGAGCGACAGGAAGGTGGTCAGCGCCGCACCCTTGGTCCCGCGCTCCTCCTTCACCACCTGCACCAGCATGATCTGGCGGCGCACGATGACGTCCTGGATCTTATATTGCCGGGCCGAGCGTGAGCGGCGAACCGGCGCTTCCTCAAACTCGTCGCCGCCCAGCGTTTCGACTTCCTGGCCGGGCTCGGTCGCTTCGCCCGGTTCCTTCGGCGCGTGCTCCTCGGCGGCGGTTTCCGCCATCAGCGCTTCGCGGTCGGCGAGCGGGATGCGGTAGTAATCGGGGTGGATTTCGCTGAACGACAAAAAGCCGTGGCGATTGCCGCCATATTCGATGAAGGCGGCCTGAAGCGAGGGCTCTACCCGCGTTACCTTGGCCAGGTAGATATTGCTTTTGATCTGCTTCTTGGTGGACGACTCGAAGTCAAAATCTTCAAGCCTCGTGCCGTTGAGCACGACAACCCGGGTCTCCTCCGAGTGCGTCGCGTCGATCAACATACGTGTAACCATAAACGTAAAACTCCAGCGGTCGCACCTGCCGTGAGGCGGCGCGTTTCCGTCTTGTTAAGGGGGTATGGGCTGGAACGAACAGGTCGGGCGCCGCAGATGCGGCGCAGTTCAAACCCTGGCCGTTCAGGCCTGTATCTGTGATTAGATCAAATCGCGACATCGCGATGACCGTGCTCCCGGTTCGTATCGATAACCGCCGCGCGTCCCGTCCAAGCCCGGCCGTCCTTAAAGTCCAAGGATGGCGAACATTTGCGGCAAACTAGGGGCCGATCCAAAGGACGAGGCCAATCAGGTTTGCCAACCGGCGGTTGGCGCCGTGACGTCCCCTTGTAACAGGCACATCACGAGCAACGGTATAGTGTCTCCACGGACACCATAAAGCTGAAAATGCGGGATCACAACGGGGTTGATTAATTTATTTGCAACTCACAACGCCCGATCACTTCGATAAACCATATATTGGTGAAGCAATGATCAAGTGCCCAATATATGGATTGCACGACGTGAAATTCATGCGAAAATGAATCGCTTCTACCGGACAAGGCTTCCATGGGTTGATCGGCGGGACTAAAACCGGATTTGTTGGTGCTGCGATGCTGCTGGTACTGGCAGCGTCGATACTGCCGGTTCGCGTTTATGCCGGGCCGATCACTGCCACTGAATGGCGCGCTGCCCAGCGCGATGAGCAGACCAGGCTGGTGGTTGAGCTTTCCGAGACGGTCTCCTTCAGCATCAGCGGATCGGCGCAGCCGCTGCGCCTGACCGTGCAGCTCCCCTCCGTCTCAACGCATCTCGGCGACGCGCCACCGGCGATCGGCGTGATCGCCTCGGTCAAGGCGGAGGCGTCGGGTGGCGGCACGGCACTCGTCATCAAGCTGGCCGAACCGGCTTTGGTCGCGAAAGCCTTCGTGATGACCCCGAGCGAGGGCAAGCCCTATCGCTTGGTGATCGATCTGCAACCCTGTAGCCGCGCGCAATTCGCC
>CAIZEE010000027.1 GCA_903931835.1 uncultured Elstera sp. | reverse complement strand
CGGCTCCTGGCTGTTCCTGGGGGTGATTCTGACGACCCTGGAGGTGATCCCGGATCCGCCCTCCGGCGACCACTGCGGCGCCTGCCGCGCGTGCCTGGACATCTGTCCGACCGACGCCTTCCCCGCCCCCTATCAGCTCGATGCCAGGCGCTGCATTTCCTACCTCACCATCGAGCATAAAGGACCGATCCCGCGCGATCTGCGCCCGCTGATGGGCAACCGCATCTATGGCTGCGACGATTGCCTGGCGGTCTGTCCCTGGAACAAATTCGCGGAAAACAGCAGCCATGCCGAGTTCAAGGGAGAAGCCACCGCCAGCCTCGCCGAATTGGCTATGCTGGATGATCCCGCCTTCCGCCAACGCTTTTCCGGCTCGCCCATCAAGCGCATCGGCCGCGACCGGTTTGTCCGAAACGTTCTCAACGCGATCGGCAATAGTGGGGAGCCGGCTTTGGCGAAATCCGCACGCGCATTGCTGGACGATCCGTCGCCGCTCGTCCGTGGTGCGGCGATCTGGGCGCTGGCGGCGCTGGCCCCAGAGATCACAGCGCGAGAGCGGGCTGCCCGCGCGCCATCGGAATCCGACACAGATGTAAGTGCCGAATGGCGATTATCGGCCTTGAACGCCGGGGAATGACCGGTCACCGCGTATCTGCTTTATACTGACAACCTAGAGGCATAAACTCACCGCCGGACCCGCCAGTGATCAGGAGTATGCCATGGCAAGCGTAATTGTCAGAGACCCCGACATCATGGGTGGCCGGCCGGTGTTTCGCGGGACGCGGGTGCCGGTCGAAGTGCTGTTCGAGAACCTCGAAGATGGCTTGTCGATTGACGAGATCGTCCAATCTTACCCGTCCTTAAACAAGCCGGACGTTGTCGCCTGCCTTGAGGAAGCTCGTCTGGCCGTGACGGTCAATACGCGTTGAGAGTTCTCCTCAACGAGAACGTTCCGATCCAACTGAAGGCAACTCTTGTCTTGCGCGCGCCGTGGCGCCAATCGCGGACTGTGAGACGATGTCACGCGTAGTAACCGTCACCTACAGCGGTCCGTCTAGGATCCACACATTCCGGAACTTCGCCGAGGAAATTAGTCTTTCGCTCAAAGAGAGCGGTTGGGGGGCACTACCCATGATTGAGGCAGATTCCGCGATCAATCAGGTTAGCGTTCGGCACGTGCCTGCCCGTAAAGTCCGTCGCGTGCTGTCGCTAATTGACAAGTCGCTGAAGCAGAATGGCTTCGCCGACGGCCTTCGCGACGTTCAATATGATGTATTACCGGAACCTGCAGGATAAGCCGTTTCTAGCGATGGGAACGAGCCCTACAAACCCGGCCGATTGTGCCATTCTGTTAACGAGTTTGAATTAACCATAGATTCCTGAGATTCCGACAAGGACCAAGCATAATGAGCCTGACACCCCGCCCGAGCGTGAAGCCGGCGCGACCGATGTTTTCCTCCGGCCCTTGCGCCAAGCGGCCCGGCTGGTCGACGGATGTGCTGAAGGACGGGCTGTATGGCCGCTCGCATCGCTCGAAGGACGGCAAGGCGCGGCTCAAGCTGGCGATTGATCAGACACGGCGTGTCCTTGAGATTCCCGATGACTATCGCATCGCCATCGTGCCAGGCTCCGATACCGGTGCGGTCGAGATGGCGATGTGGTCGCTGCTCGGCCCCCGCCCGGTCGACGTGGCGGCCTGGGAGAATTTCGGCGGCGATTGGGTGACCGATGTGCTGAAGGAATTGAAGCTCGAGGGTGCCCGTCATTTCACCGCACCCTATGGCGAGCTGCCCGATCTCTCATCGATCAATCCGGACCACGATGTCGTGTTCACCTGGAACGGTACGACATCAGGCGTGCGCGTCGCCAATGCCGATTGGATCAGCGATAGCCGTACCGGCCTGACCATTTGCGACGCGACCTCGGCCGCCTTCGCCATGGACCTGCCCTGGCCGAAACTCGACGTCACCACCTTCTCCTGGCAGAAAGTCATGGGTGGCGAGGCGCAGCACGGCATGCTGATATTGAGCCCGCGCGCCGTCGAGCGCCTAAACACCTATACGCCACCCTGGCCGATGCCCAAGCTGTTCCGCATGACCGCCAAGGGCAAGCTGACAGAAGGCCTGTTCGCCGGTGAGACGATCAACACGCCCTCCATGCTGGCGGTCGAGGAT
>CAIZEE010000026.1 GCA_903931835.1 uncultured Elstera sp. | reverse complement strand
TGGCGCAGCGGGCGGGGGCGAAGGTGACGATCTATGCGCGCGACCTGCTGCCCCAGGCGCGCTCGTCGCGGGCAACGGGCAGCTGGACGCCCGATTCGCGCATCGCGTTGACGGGTACCGCCGGTCCTGATTTCCCGGCTTTGTGGGAGCAGATGGCGCGGACATCCTTCAAATATTACCGCAGCTATCTGGGGCTGCCGGGCGAGCCGGTCGAGTTTCTCGACCGCTATACGCTGACCGATTTTGCCCGAGGCGACCCGGCAGCACCCTCGCCGCCCGATCCGCTGGGCTTTGCCAAATTGGAACACCTCATCGACGATCTGACGCCGCGCAGCGAATTGATGCCTCAGGGTGCGACGCCGTTCGACTCGCCCTTCGTCTATCGTAACAGCTCGCTCACCTTCAACGTTGCCAATTACGGCCATACGCTGATGACCGATTTTTTGGCCGGTGGCGGCACCATAAAACGGCGCGAGTTCCATGCGCCGGCGGAGCTCGCCGAGTTGCCGGAAAAGGTGGTGATCAATTGCCCGGGCTATGCCGCGCGGGCGCTCTGGCAGGACGACAGCGTCACGCCGGTGCGCGGCCAGATTTCCTGGCTGATCCCGCAGCGCGAGCTGAATTACGGCGTCTATTATCACGGCGTCTTCATGCTGCCCCGGCGCGACGGCATCGTCATCCAGGCGGTCGAGGGCGGCGATATGAAGGGCTATGGCGACGACACAGAAGTTCCCGATCATGGGGAGACGGAGCGGGCGATCGCGGTCATGGCCGATCTCTATTCGCGCTTTCGCATGAGTCCCAGGGCCTGAGCCTTACCCGAATACCGGTGTAGGCATTGCTATATAGTTATAGGGCTTTGGGATATGATCACCGCGCCGCGCTATGCGACGCGTCGGGGGCTTATCTGTATCGAGAGGTTGTGGATGAGTGATACGGGATCGGCCGGGGCGCGTTACGCCGGCGCCATAACAAGAAGCCCTAAAAGCTACATGTTGATCATGCACCAGCACAGCAAGAACAGCCGCTTTCTCAGACTGCTGACGACGCCTGGGGTTATCCCGAGCAACATCGCCTTTGTCCTCAGCCTTGCCATCATGCTCGGCATCTTCTTCGCGGATTTCTTCACCAACGAGGATATCCAGCTCCATATCCTCTACGTCTTCCCGATCGCACTCGTGGTGATGCACCATGATTCGCCGATGCTGATCGCTCTATCGATGATCTTCGCGGTGATCTTCATGAGCGTGACGCTGACCCATTACGGGCTGTCAACGCTCAGCATCCTGATCAATGTGGTGATCGGCATCGCTGCCTATTGCGCGATGATCTATTTTTGCTACAGCGCCCGGTTCAACTACCTGAAGGCGATGAATTCGGCAACGGTCGATCCCTTGACCGAATTGCTCAACCGCCGCGGGCTGGAGCCGATCCTCGGCCTCGAGGTCGCGCGCTGGAAACGCTATGGCGAAGCGTTTTCGCTCGCCATGCTGGATCTCGACGGATTCAAGCAGTTGAACGACGCAAAGGGCCATCGCGCCGGCGACCAGGCGCTGAAGCTGTTTGCCGACATCCTGCGCGGCAATATCCGCGAATCCGACACGGTCGCGCGCGTCGGCGGCGATGAATTCGTGTTGCTGATGCCGCATGCCAAGGGCATGGAGACAAGCATCCTGTGCGAAAAACTCTGCCGCGATGTCGAGACCGAGATGAAGGCGCGCGGTTTCAATGTCACGGTCAGCATCGGCTGCAAAACCTTCGACGATGCCTCGGCGGTTGTCTCCGATGTCTTGAACGAGGCGGACAAGGTGATGTACGCGGCCAAGAAGGGCGGCAAGAACTGCGTGGTTTATTCCTGATGCGCGGTGTCTTCGGTTTGGTTCTGGCGGCGCTGGTTTTGGCTGGCGCCGCGCGCGCCGAACAGCCGTGGCAAACGCTGCCGCCCACGCCGACGCTGCCGGGGGCGGAGCATTCGGGCTTGGCCGAGGTGAACGGCATCAAATTGTGGTACGCCGAATTCGGCCAGGGCGAGCCTGTCATCCTGCTGCATGGCGGCTTCGCCAATTCGAATTACTGGGGCCGCCAAGTGCCGGTCCTGGCGGCCTATTTCCGGGTGATCGTGATCGACAGCAGAGGGCATGGGCGCAGCGGCCATGACAACCGGCCGCTCAGCTATGATCTGATGGCGTCGGACGTGCTGGCGCTGATGGACAGCTTGAAAATCCAGAAGGCCGCGATTGTCGGGTGGAGCGACGGCGCGATTATCGGCCTCGATATCGCGATCCATAATCCCGACCGGCTGACCAGGCTGTTCGCCTTCGGCGCCAATTCCGACCCGAGCGGCACCAAGGAAGACCCCGGCAACCCGATCTTCCCGGAGATGGTGAAGCGATCCCAGGCGGAATATCAGGAGATGTCGCCGACGCCAGGCGACTATAAATCCTTCGCGTCGCAGCTAAACCACATGTGGTCGACCCAGCCGAAATTCACCGCCGCCCAGCTGCACGCCATTAAACTCCCGGTCTGGATCGTCGATGGCGATCGTGACGAGGTGATCAGGCGCGAAAACACCGAGTTCATGGCGCGGACAATCCCTAATGCCGGGCTGCTGATCCAGCCGGAGGTAAGCCATTTCTCCTTCCTGCAGAAGCCGCAGCAATTCAACGACGATCTGCTGAACTTCCTGGGAAATGACCGACCGCCGGCGCGGCCATGATGACGGCGATGCCCAGGCTGACGCCGTAACCCCAGAGCAGCCAGGCCGCGCCAAACCGCACCACCGTATCGTCGCTGCCATAGGTAGCGGGTGCGAAATGCAGCACCAGCCCGTCGATCATCATCGCCGTCGCCCCGACGACCGCGATACCGGGCAGCAACTGCCCCGCTTCAAGCCGCGCCACAAGCCTGGTCAGATAGACGCTTAGCCAACCCGCCGGCAGCGCTGTGACAAACGAGATCACGCCATGCACGGGATCGATGAAAGCGGCCGGATAGAAGCGGATATAGGCGGTGGCTGCGACCCACAGAACAGCGCTGAAGGCGACCAGAATGGCGAGCTGGGCTTTGCTGAGCATGACGATCTCCCAAAATGTAGCATTTGCTACATAGCATGAGATTGTAGCGTCTGCTACAGAGTCCTTCATGACCGATGATCCGAAAGACGCCGCCGACCGCCGCGCGACCCTGACCGCCCAGCTTGCCGAGATCGTCCTGGCCGACGGTCTCGATGCGCTCGCTCTGCGCTCAGCCGCCGCCAGGCTCGGCACCAGCGACCGCATGCTGCTCTATTATTTCGGCACGAAGGCCGAACTCGTGGGTGCGGTGCTGGGCCATATTTCCGGCCAGTTGCGGGCCACGCTCACGGCCGCCTCATCCACCGAGCGGTTGCCGCCATCCGACTTCCTGATCGCGGCCTCGCGCCTGATGGCCGGGCTCGACATGGCGCCGATCATGCGCGTATGGGCCGATATCGCGGCCAGGGGCGCGCGCGGCGAAGAACCCTATCGCAGCTTTGCAGCGCGGGCCGCCGAGGGCTGGCTCGCCTGGGTCGAAAGCCGCCTCGCCATGGAACCGGGCGAGGAGCGCTGGCGCTGTGCCGCAGCGATCCTGACGGTGATCGAGGGGATGAATTTGCTGGGGATTTCAGCGCCGGGGCTGACCGATGGCGTGGCCGAGCTGTTGGCGGAGGCGCTGGCGGGGCGATATGGGGGTCCGCGTTGACGACTCGCAGCTGCTTAGATCGGCCCGGCATTTTTTCGCCACGAGATTGCACAGCCCAAGCGAGCGCCTATAATGATCATATGAGCAAACCGAAGACCGACGAGCCGCCGTTTGACTTGACCGATATCGCCGCCGCGCTCGACAGCAGCGAGGCGGATATCGCCGTCGGCCGCATTGTTTCAGGCGACGAGCTTCATCGGATGCTGCGCACGCGGATCGATGGCCTGGAAGCCAGGATGGCGAAGAAAGCGTCGTTGCGGAGCAGCACGGTCAAAACTTGACCGTTGACCGTTCGGAGCCGCCGATTCAGTACACGGCGACCGCCGCCGATCAGGTCGTCGCGCTGTTCGACTACTACGAAGCGAAAGAGCGCCCGGCGGCCATGAGCAGCCTGCTAGATGCCCTGGAGAGTGCCTGGCGAATTATTGTCGGCGCCCCGGATGGCGGGATGCCTGCCCCGACGCCTTACCCGCAGGTCGCGCGGAAAGGGGTCCGGTGGTTGCATGTGGGCAGTTACTGGATTGCCTTCAGGCAGGCTCCGCGCTTGACGATAGCTGCGGTATTTCACGACAGATCGGATATTCCGGGTCGCTACCAGCAACAGGGGAAAGCCGCATGGTAGCTCCGCCCTCACCGTCAGCCCCAGACCAAATGCCTACGAAACTTTCAAGGCCGCCGCGAATTTCGGATTGCCGTCCGGCGACAACGCCGTGTTCAGGCTTTGCCGGCTGAGACAGGTTCTTTTGTCAGTTCGGTCATGCCCTTTGATCGGGCTATATCGCCCAGCAATTCGGTGATGAGTTCAAGATCGCCTTCCTCAAACGCCACTTTGAGATGGGCCGCGATGTCCTCAG
>CAIZEE010000025.1 GCA_903931835.1 uncultured Elstera sp. | reverse complement strand
TGTCGAACATTTTTCGCGAATTGGACAACGGCAAGGCCCGGCGCGAGCTGGGCTGGTCGCCGCGACCACTGCCAGAAACGGTCCGCGACACCATTGACTGGTTCGCCGCGCGAGAAAACACCCCAATAGAGAGGAACAACCCATGACGCTTCTTCCCGAAGGCCAGCTCTACATCGATGGTCAATTGCGCGATGCCGCAGGCGGCGCGACATACGAAGATATCAATCCGTGGACGGGTGAAGTGATCGCCCATGCCGCCGACGGCTCGGTCGAGGACATGGAAGAAGCCATCGCCGCCGCCCGCCGCGCGTTCGACCACACCGACTGGTCCACCAACCATGCCCAACGACTTGAACTGGTGCGCAAGCTGGCGGAATTAATGAAGGTCAACCGCCAGCGTTTCGTCGATATTGCCATAAAGGAAACAGGCGCGGCGATGGGCGCGGTCAACATGGCCAATGTCGACGGCCCGCTCAGCTATTTCGACACGCTGTTCGAGATCTACGACGGCATCGAGTGGGACCAGGCCATGCCCGACAAGCAGGCCTGGGGTTCGACCCATCGCCGCATCCTGGTTCGCGAGCCGGCGGGCGTCGTCGGCGCGATCATCCCGTGGAACGTGCCGCTTTATATCACCGTGGGCAAGGTGATCCCGGCGCTGATGGTCGGCTGCACCGTCATTCTGAAGCCCGCGCCCGATACCCCCCTGATGAGCGCGATCATCGGCGAACTGGCGGCACAGGCTGGCTTCCCGGCGGGCGTGATCAATGTGGTCAGCGGCAAGGACCCAGCGCTGCTGGGCGAAATGCTGGTCACCGATGCCCGCGTCGATGTCATTTCCTTCACCGGATCAACCGGTGTGGGCCGCCGCATCATGGAAAAGGGCGCACCCACGCTCAAGCGGCTGTTTTTGGAGCTGGGCGGCAAATCGGCCTCGATTATCTTTGAAGATGCGCCCAATTTCGCCGAGGCCGTGGGCCAGTCGATCGTCTGCTATCACGCCGGGCAAGGCTGCGCGACGATCACCCGCCTGCTGGTGCCCGAAAGCCGCTATGCCGAGGCGGTGATGGTGCTGGAGCATGCCTATGGCGCCTATGCTCAGATGTGGGGCAACGCGGAAGACCCGGCCAATTTCATGGGCCCGCTGATTTCCGCGCGACAACGCGACCGGGTGATGGGCTACATCGAAACCGGCATCAGGGAAGGTGCGCGGCTGATCGCGGGTGGCAAGCTGGCGACCGGCAAGGGCAACGGCTTTTTCGTCGAGCCGACCTGCTTCGTCGATGTCACCAACGACATGGCGATCGCGCGTGAGGAAATCTTCGGCCCGGTGCTGGTGGTGATCCCGTTCAAGGATGAAGAAGACGCCATCCGCATCGCCAACGACAGCGAGTTCGGCTTGTCGGGCGGGGTAACCTCGGGCGATGAAGCTCGCGCCATCCGCGTCGCCCGGCGCATCCGCACCGGCACCATCGGTGTGAACGGCGGCATGTCGATGGATGTGGACCTGCCCTTCGGCGGCTATAAGCAGAGCGGGTTGGGCAAGGAATGGGGATTGGCCGGCTTCGAGGAATATCTCGAGACGAAGGCGCTGGCGATCAGGGTGCCGGCATGAGTTCGACGTCGATCGATGACGTCGCCATCGTGACCGGTGCTGCCGGGGGCATGGGCATGGCGATTGCGCGCGCCTTTGCCGAGGAAGGCCGTGCGCTGATCCTGTGCGACCTGCACGCGGCGCCCTTGCAGGAACTGGCAGCGGCCCTGGCTGACAAGGCATCGGTGACGGTGGTTGCCGGCGATGTCACGGCGCTGGATTATCCGGCGCAGATTATCGCCGCGCTGGGCACGCACCGGATCGGGGCGCTGGCCCACGCCGCCGGGGTATCGCCGTCGATGGCCGATGGCAAAC
>CAIZEE010000024.1 GCA_903931835.1 uncultured Elstera sp. | reverse complement strand
GCAAATCGGCCACCTTGGTTCCAACCAATTCGGACACACGCAGGCCCGCATCGTAGGCAAGAGAAATGAGCGCCGCATCGCGCATCGAGACGATGTCGCTGCCGCAAGCTGCCAGCAATGCACGTACAGTCACGCCTTCGGGCGGCGATTGACCCTCGGCCATGACGTCACCGAGCCGCAAGGGTGCCGCCTGCTGCTGGCGCTGGCGATTATGCCGGCGCATGCCCTTGAGCGTATCGCGCACCATGCCCGCCTGCGTTGGCAGCGGCTCTTTCTCACCGAAGCCGAGAATGCGGTGCATGCGCGCGATGCTGGCGATCCGTCGCGCCAGCGTTGCGGCTTTCGCGGGGGGCCGCGTATCTGACCCCTTTTCGAGCCAGCGGAGATAGTGGACCAGCGTTTCCGGAGCGGCCGGAATGGCCGTGATCTGCGGATGACGGCTCCAACACCAGCCCAGATAGCATTTGAGATCGGCGGTGATCGCCGCCTTTGTCGCCGGGGCCATCGCCGCAACCGCCGCCTCGATCGCCAGTGAATTCGCCTGGCGCGCATCGATCAATGGCGCGTGAATGCGCAGCATCAGTTCGACAGACGAGGGAAACGGGGGCTCTGCGTTCACGCCGCCACCCAGGTCCAGCCATGCCTGGCAAGGGCTGCGGCAATCCAGCCAGCCACCTGGCCGCGCGGGCCGCTCATGTACCAATCGGTATATTCGCCTTCTCTGCGTATCTGCGCCACCACTTCGCCAGCGGACCGCATGGAATAGCGGACCTGCTCGGTTTGCGGCCCCTGCCAAACCGTAGCGGCCAAAGCTGACCATAGTTCGACCGCACACACGTCGTCACCCCGGATATTTTCGCCCAAGGCCTCATCCAGAAGCTCTTCGAATCGCTCGTGCTGGTCATCATTCATGGGAGCAACGCTTGCCTCCGCTTTAGCCCTGATCGCTGTTGTCGAAAGGATTCCTGATCTCCACCGTAAACCCGAATGCCTCGACGCGGTGGCGGCGGTGCATGTCCTCGCTCCACAGCCGCGCACAGCCTGCTTTGCCCGCCGCCGCTAATATCTGGGCATCGTAGATCGTGTAGCCCGTTCGCGCAGCGATGGTCCGGGCTTGTGCTTGCACATCGAGCGTCAACGGCAGGATGTCGCACAGGTCACTGACCGTACCAATGATCTCTTCGATCTCTACCCAGGACCGCCGCGTCTTGCGACTGGCGACGTTGCAGATTTCGGCGAGAACCTGGACGGAAATCGTCGGACGGTCCGCCAGCAACTCACCCGCACGATCGGCCTTGGCGTCGTCAGTCCCGAACAGGTAGCACAAGACGTTGCTGTCCAGAAAATCGCTGCTAGCGGGCATTGGCCTCAAGCCGATCAAACTTGAAATCCGCCGGCAGGCTGCCACGATATTTCTTCAAACGCTCGATCAGCTCGGCGGGCGTGGGTTTGCGCAGAATTGCGAGCTCACGCTCGTCGGCAGCGATGATCGTCACATCATCGCCTTCCTTGAGATCGAGCGCCTTCACCACGGATGCAGGCAGCCGCAAGGCGAGAGAGTTTCCCCAACGAGCAACTTGCATGGACATTTCTCCGTTTTTCTTACCCGATACTAACCCAAAACGTATATCATCGCAACCCCACGGTT
>CAIZEE010000023.1 GCA_903931835.1 uncultured Elstera sp. | reverse complement strand
CCGCTGGTATCGGGATGCCCCCAGGAATTGCACTGAACCCGGGCGAGGCGCTGGGCGGCGAGCTGCACCGAAATCGGGTCCATGCCGATTTCGGGATAGATCAGCACATGGGGTGCCGCCTCAAGGATACGCGCACGCCAAGCCTCGACCGAAAGCGGCCCCCGGACAAACGCCTCACACAGGGCGGCGGCATTTTCTGTCTCGGCGTCGATCCGATCGCCGGTATGAAAACCGAGCAGGCGGAACCGTTGGCGGTCAAGCTGGCTGAGCCAACCCTTGATCGGGATTTTCCAGTTCGAATGCGCGCTGAAATAGCCGCTGATAATGCCGACGCGTATTTTCTCCTCAGGTGATGGTGGGGGAGCTGGCGGCGTTGCGCCGAATCGGGCCTCCATGGCCCGGCAGATGGCCTGCCCGTATTGCGCCTGAAGCGCCCTGTCCGACCGGCCCTGATAGGCCAGATAGAAGGGTTGGCTGGAGCCAACGGCGCTAGCGAACTCGGCCGGGGAAGCGTCGATCGCATCGCATAGCGCCGCGAGATGCGCCTGATAGGCCTGGCGGGAGCGTTCGAGTTCCGCCTCATCCCGATACACAATCGGCAATTGCGCCATGCATACGCCGAACTGCGCGATGGCGTTGCGAGGATCGCGCTCCAACACCGTTTGGAAACACTGCGCTGCCTCCTCCGCCTCGCCGCATTGGCGGAGAATCTGGCCGAAATTATTGAGCGCCGTTACATGATGCGGTGCGCGCGCCACCACAACTCTATAAAGCGAGATAGCTTCATCAAGCCGCCCTTGCTCGCGACGGACATTGGCGAGGTTGATGGCGGCATCGATATAACTGGGCGCTAGCGCCAAAGCCTGACCGAACAGATCGGCTGCTTCATCCAGCCGGCGCATCGCCTTCAACACGCCGCCGATGTTATAGCGCGCCTCGACCGAATCGGGGTCCGCGACGGCGGCGCGGGCGAAAAGCTGCCCAGCCTCGTTCAACGCCCCCTGACGCATCCTGATAGTACCGAGATTGAGCAGCGCCGGCGCATAGGTTTCGTCCAGCGCCACCGCCCGTTCGAAAGACAGCTCCGCCGCCGCCACTTGTCCCTGCGCGTCCTGAACCACGCCGAGATTGAAGCGCGCCTCCACCGATTGCGGGGCAGACGCGACCGCCCGTTCAAGCAGATCCCGCGCGTCGGCAAGCCTGCCCTCACCGGCATGAATGAATCCAAGATGGAGGAGTGCCGTTGCATCGGATGGCGATTGCGCCAGCACGGCACGATAGAGATCGGCCGCAGCCGCAAGTTCACCCCGCCCATGCGCCGCGATCGCCTGGTTCAGTAATTGCTCACCACTAAGCGCCACGTATCCCCCATTCCGGCTTTGGCAGCGACGCTAGCCCACGCGGATTTCTACGCTTGCTCCAACACTGTCCGCTTGATTATGGTGCCCCTCTCGTCGCCGACATCGGATGAAGTCTATATTGCCGAGAAAGTCTTTGCGACGTTGATACAGGGTGCCCCAGGTCCGATGGATGACAAAACAAGATTCAAAGAAGTTTTTCGTAGCGATCATTATCTTCAGCATAATCAGCGCCGCCAGGAGCATCTTGCATCGTTGAATTTGCCCATAGCCGGTCGTTCCGTATTGGAACTAGGCGCCGGGATCGGCGATCACACGACGTTTTTTCTGGACCGAAATTGCACCATTTGCGTCACGGACGGCCGTCCCGAACATATCGAAATCCTTCGGGATCGCTTCGAAGGACTACGCATCGAACTAATTAATCTGGATGATCGAGAGCAACATTTCCAAGAGGTTTACGAGATTGTCTATGCATATGGCATCCTTTATCACCTTACCAATCCAGAGCATGCTATCGCACAAATGGCGAAATGGTGCAGCGATCTACTTTTGTTGGAAACTTGCGTCTCAACGGAAGACCACCTCAGCGTCAGCACGGTAGAAGAGCTTAAGGAAGTCGGCAGTCAGGCAATCAGCGGAACTGGTTGCAGGCCCTCCAGACACTGGGTGTTCGCTGAGCTTGGTAAACATTTTAGCTATGTTTACACTACCGTAACCCAGCCCTGGCACCT
>CAIZEE010000022.1 GCA_903931835.1 uncultured Elstera sp. | reverse complement strand
GGCAATACGGACGATCATGCCCGCAACCATGCGGCATTCTGGGATGGCGCCCAACTCACGCTCACCAAAGCCTACGACATATGTCCGCAGCCGCGTAACGGCCGGGAAGCCAATCAGGCGATGCTGGTGAACGGCGAGGACAGACGTAGCCTTCTGGAAATATGCCGCCTGTCGGCGCCGAACTTCCTGCTGAACGACAGTGACGCACGCAATCTGATCAACACCCAGGTCGAGACGATCATTCGCTCGTGGCGCGCCGTCTGCGATGAGGCTGAACTGAGCGAGGTTGATCGCAGCTTCCTGTGGCGCCGCCAGTTTCTGAATGATTATGCCTTTGAAGGCTATATCGACGGCGCGCCAGTCCTTTGAGCAAACCATCCCGCTGACGTGATGGCGTGGACGGCCTCCACCTAATCGGGTTCGCTGGCGTGGCGTCGAGGCACTTGATGTCATCTCGCGCCGGTTGGGCGAGCTGGTGGAACCGCGCCGCGACTTCCTTCGGGCTCAGGTTCTGGAAGCTAGGACAGATTTTTGCGGATTATTTCGCAGCAGAGCGGGTCTGAATGTAGATAGGAGCAAGGGCTTCGTAGACCTGTTCAGGATCAATCACACGCCAAGGCGACTCATTGTAGGGCCTCGGCAGCGCGGAAGGGTCTACGGGAAGAATATCAAACGCGGCGGAATAACCCATGTTGTCCACCCTCACGATCCGTCCATATTGTCGTGTCACCGTTTTGAATTGAGTGATCCGGCGACCCAATATGATGAAGCCTCGGCCTCCGGACGCTCGCACCAACTCGGCGGCGCGCAATAGCGCCATCTCCTCGAGGATAGGGGCGGTGCTCGAATTCCCACGCATTCGAACCGTTCTAACCCCATTGGGATCGGGTCCGATGTCTTGGTAGCCGAGCGCGTCCTCTACAACGCGTTGGATAAGTAAATTCTTCCCGGCCTGACGGTAGGCTGGCCGACGCTCCGGCGTTTCCGCGTCGGGTAAGCTTTCAAGCAGTGCTTTAACCTCACGGGACCCGAAACGCGGTTTCTCAAGGTCTCGCTTCAAAGCGGCGGCTTGCGCGACCAACTCCCGACGCTCCGCATGCCCCGCCGTCAGGGCGTTGAGGACGTCCAATCCCATCCAGTCGCGCATCCCAGACTTGCCGTTGGATTGGTTTAGATATGTCTCACCCCCGTCCTGAGCGATCTTTAGACGCTGTTCGACGGCGTCTCTCCATTGAGAAATAAGCGGTGATATTTCCGCGTTCATACGCACACTATAGTTTATTGACAGAGTCCGCCGTCTTTCGGCGTCGTGATTTGCATTCGGCGGCAAGGGAGGCGGGTCCTGTGTCGCGGCCTTTAGCCTTGCGGCGGCTGAAGCGATATATTGACGTGCTACTTCAGGTTGGTTTTGTGAGGCGCACACATAGGCGACCGCTCCCGTCATCGTCGCCCAAAAAGCTTGTGCTAGGCGTTTGTTCTCCAAGTCATGTTCGAGCTCGCTCATGTCATCGTAAAAGCCGTCCATGGGCTTTTGCGGCGGCGTGAGTTGTGGATACAACTTGAGCGCTTCGCTATAGTCACCGCTCCGAAGACTATTCAGAAATAAATCATTGATCATCTCAGGCCACAGCTTGGCCATGTCCTGTTGAAGTCTAAGGGCGACGGGGTCTCCGAGCTGCTCACCACTCGCCAAGACCGCCGCTCTCGCAATCTCTGGGCTGTAAGGACGAAGGTCGTGGGCGCTCGCCGCTTCCGAAGTCGCCGTCGTGAGGTCACCCTTGGCGCCCAAGGCGAAAGCGCGGACAAGACTCACGCCAAGTTTGAAGCTTCGGTCGAAAAAGGGATCCGATACCGTTTTCCCCACCGCGTCCGCCGCGTCGAGATCGCTGATCGCACCCTCAATATCGTTCGCTTCGATCTTGTGAGCCGCCCGCGCTCGAAGCAGACTTACCCGCCGAACAAGATAACTGGGCGACAAGTCTGCAAGGGCTTTATTACATGCCTGTATGGCTTCAGCGCCTGAACCGATATTGACGCGCTCTATCGAAGGATTAAACGGCGCGGGTATGCCAAGAAATGAATTTGGCGTCCTTGTGACATTATCCCCGGCCCCTGTCGCTTCCTTGAAGCCGTCACAAAAGCCATATTCCCAAGTCGCCGCCCGACAATCCCTCACTCCGACAACGAACGTAGAGCAGGCCAATAGCGTCAGCGCGATTATTTTGCTTCGCTCGATTCGTCCTTTTTCCTGGCATCCCTGGATTATTAACGATGTAAATCTGCCCCGGTTTCTGATCATTATATTTTCCTATCTAATCAACTCGCTGTGAATTTAGCTCAGGGTAAAGATAGGTATGAATATGTGGGCAGACATTTCCCTCGCATTTATTTCCATTCACATACGGTTCGAGTGACGCCTTTAAGGCGACGGCGTC
>CAIZEE010000021.1 GCA_903931835.1 uncultured Elstera sp. | reverse complement strand
CATCCTGTTCATCGGCGCGCACTCCAAGTTCAACCATCAGCCAATGAACTGTACGCATCCGCTGTGGGCCGCAGGCAGATGGCATTGGCTTGGGGTATGAGACCATTGAGTATGGGTAGCCATATTCCTGTGAGTTCTGGTCTGTGCTGCTGCAAAGATGGTTAGGCAGCCTGAGCGGTCTCGATCTGCTCGCGCAGTTGTTTCCAGTTCCAGGGCAGCAACTCGTGGAGGCGGGTCTGGGATATGTCTGCGATCCGGGTAAGCACGTCGGTGAGCCAGACGAGTGGATCGACGTCGTTGAGCCGACACGTGGCGATGAGGGTGTACATCATCGCGGCGCGTTCGCCGCCGCGGTCAGAACCGACGAACAACCAGGCTTTTCTGCCCCGGGCAATGGCTCTGAGGGCACGTTCGGCGGCATTGTTCGTCATGCAGATCCGGCCATCTTCAAGGAATGCGGTAAAAGCGGGCCATGCGTTGAGCATGTAATCCATCTTTTTGCCGACGGCGTCCTTCGAGGAGAGCAGGCCGCGCTGTTCGCGCATCCAGTCGCCTAGTTCCGTGACCAGCGGGGTCGACAAGATTTGGCGCACGGCAAGCCGTTCGGCGGCAGGACTGCCGTTGATGTCGCGCTCGATAGCAAAGATGCGGTCGATGCGCTGCACGGCCTCGATCGCGAGCGGCGAGATGACGACACGGTTGCCAGGCTTGCGCTTCATCTGGGTGGCAATGTCGGCAAGCTCGAAGAAGTATCGCCTCGCATGCGCCCAGCAGGCGGCGTGAGTGATCGCCCCCTCGGGCCGACCGTGGTCATAGAGCGCGTTGTAGCCGGCGTAATTGTCGGCTTGAAGGATGCCCCGATAGCCAGCGAGATGTTCCCGACTGTGCTCGCCCTTGCGATCTCTGGAATAATAGAACAGCGCCGATGGCGCGCGCCCGCCTGCGAACGGCGCATCATCGCAGACATAAGTCCACATCCGGGCGATATCGGTTTTGTACTTTGCCAGACGCGGCACGGTGGTGTCGTCGCCGTGGAGACGCCCGGCACCGAACGTGTGCGCTTCGAGCAGCAGAAAAACCGGCTTCACCGCGACAGCGATCGCGCCGATCTGATCGGCAAGCGTCGACAGGCTGAGCGGGATACCCTGGCTCTCGAGGCGATCACGCTGACTATTGAGTGGCTGATGCAGCCCGAACTTGTTGAATGCGAGGCAGGCCAGAAAATGCGGGCCGAACATGGCGCGCGGCGTGACATGGAACGGCGCTGGCGGCTGCGTGATGGTCTGGCACGACCGGCAGGAAAAGCGTTCGCGCACGGTCTCGATGATCTTGTGTTGGGCAGGCACCGTCTCCAGTGCGCGAATGACGCTCTCGCCCAGCTTGCTGAGGTTGTCGGAACCGCAGCAGGGACAGGTCTTGTCGGCAGGGATAACGATCCGCTCGACGGGAATCCCTGGGGGAAACTCGCGGCGTGCCTGGCGCTGGCGGGTGAAGGCCGCGACGGTTGTCGTCTTTGCGGCCGCCTGCTGCGCGGCGATCTCGTCTTCGGTTGCGGTGGCCTCAAGCTCTTCGAACTCGAGTTCCATCTGGTCGATCAGGCGGCGCGAGCGTTCAGACGATGGTCCATGCAGGACGCGCCGCATCTTCTCGTTTTGCAGTTCGAGATGGGCGTTGCGGGCAATCAGATCGGCGTTGATGGCCATGACCCGGGCGGCATTGGCCTCTGCCTCGGTTGCGCGCAAACCTGCGCGGACCACGGCCTCGCGCAGGTCTTGAATATCGCGGGCCGAGAGCATCTCCATCGCTGAAATCTCTAGCAGAATCGGCCCTGATCTCGAAGAAAAATCGCCCGAAAAAGCTATCCGACCTTGCTCGGACGCCAGCTTTTCTGCGGGTTGCGCCAGTCAATGCCTTCCAGCAGACAGGCCAATGCCGAGGCCGAAATCGACACCGCGCCATCCTTTGCCGAGGGCCACACGAAACGCCCTTTCTCGAGGCGTTTTGCATATAACGACATCCCGAAATCGTCGTGCCACAAGATTTTCAACAGCGATCCGCTGCGCCCGCGAAAGATATACAGATCCCCTTGATGAGGATCACGCTTCAGACTTTCCTGAACTTGCAGGGCCAGCCCTCGCATGCCGCGACGCATGTCCGTATGACCCAGTGCGATCCAGATCTTCGCATCGCTCGGCACCGGGATCATCGTTCAATCCCCGCCAAAACCCGAAGCAACGCCGCGACATCGACGTCGCGGTCGACGATGATACGGCGGCCGTTGACACAAACAATCTCCATCTGGCCGCGTGACGACGACGGAACTGGGCAATCAGGGGTCACAACCACCGGAGCAAAGCCGGATATCCCTCTGGATATCTGCGGAAACAGCCGCCTGCGCCAATCGTAGATCTGGGACGGGTCGACATCATGACGCCGTGCTACCGTCAAAACCGGAATGCCGCGCTCAAACGCCTCCTCGACAATCCGTTGCTTCGCTTCATAAGTCCAACGCCTGCGCCGGCCGGTCTCCACCACGTCCAGGCGACGAACGCCCGGAAACACTTCGCTACTTATGCCATCCATGCCCGCCCAATGAGCTGGTTACATCATGCCGACAATGCGGCCGCTATCGGAGGCGTACAATGAACTGGGTCACTGCGCGTGACCTCCTCCAGGGATACGAAGAGGAGGAAGATGACGATCTCGACGAGGAGGACTACGACTACGGCGACGACGAGGATGAGGACGGCGAACCGATCGCGAACCCCGCTGCACCCATGAGGGGCGAGGTGGCCGAGACCGACGAGGTCGAGACGATCGTTGTCGACCTGCCCGATGCTGCGTCACCGGTCGAAACCGATGAGCGGGACGGTCTGCCGGATGTGGAGCAAAAGCGCGATGTCCTGCCTGCTCAGGTG
>CAIZEE010000020.1 GCA_903931835.1 uncultured Elstera sp. | reverse complement strand
CAATGTCTGTGACCACGATTTGGTCGGGGACATTAACGCGGTCGCACCTGCTGACATACCCGATCACGATCTCCTGCTTGCGGGTTTTCCGTGCCAGCCATTCTCAATCGCAGGGGTGTCGAAAAAGAACGCTTTGAACCGGCCTCATGGCTTTCTGGACAAGGCGCAGGGAACCTTGTTCTTCAATGTGGCGCAGATCATTGCTCACCATCGCCCGAGGGCGTTCCTGCTCGAAAATGTCAAGAATCTGGTCAACCATGACAAGGGTCGCACGTTCGAGGTGATCCACGCTGTGCTGACGAAGGAGCTGGGCTATCAGGTCCACTGGAAGGTCATCAATTCAAAGTCGTTCGTGCCTCAGCAGCGCGAGCGCATCTTCATCGCCGGCTTTCGCGATCCCAACGATTTCACCTTTGCCGATCTGGTGTTGCCCGACCCTCTCCATGGCCCCCGGCTTGGCACAATCCTGCATCCCGAGGATGGCACGGAGGTGATCGACCCGCCTTACACACGCGGGAATATCGGCGCGGTGTCCGGCAAGTATACGCTGACCGATCACCTGTGGCGCTACCTTCAGGATTATGCCGACAAGCATCGGGCCGCCGGCAACGGTTTCGGCTTCGGGCTTGTCGGGCCAGATGATGTGAGCCGCACATTGTCAGCCCGCTACTACAAGGATGGCTCCGAAATCCTCGTACAGCAGCAAGGTAAAAATCCCCGGCGCCTGACCCCACGCGAATGCGCCCGGCTGATGGGATTCGAGGAGCCGGGCGGCAAGGAGTTCATCATCCCGGTGTCGGATACGCAGGCCTATCGCCAGTTTGGCAATTCCGTGGTGGTCCCGGTTGTGAGGGCCGTGGCGAACCATATGGCCCCGTGGCTGACCGATCGGGAAAAGCTCAATATGGCGGAGCCTCAACGGAAACGGGCGCTTGTTGGCTGACATTGTCGATGGGCCCACGCGCAGTCGCATGATGGCGGGTATCAGGGGCAAGGACACCGTGCCCGAGCTGATCGTGCGGCGTGGGCTTCACGCGCTGGGTTTCCGGTTTCTGCTGCATGACAGGCGATTGCCCGGCAAGCCTGATATAGTTCTCCCGCGTTGGCGGGCTGTTATCTTCGTCCAAGGATGTTTCTGGCACGGCCATGACTGCCCGTTGTTCAAATGGCCGAAGACTCGCGAGGCGTTCTGGCGCGACAAGATCGGCCGCAATCGCGCCCGTGACGCGGAGTCCGAAGCCAGGCTTGACGCTGCCGGATGGCGCGTGCTCAAAATCTGGGAATGTTCGGTGAAGGGCCCCGGCCGGGTCACAGCGGAAACGGTCCCGTCGCTTGCGGCAGTATGGTTGCGATCGGACGCCGCCACAGGGGAAATCAGGGGGACAGCACGTGCCGGCGGGTGATCTTTCAGAATGGCTCGACGAGCACAGCGGCGCCGAATTTGTCTGGTATGTGAAGCGGTTGTCGGGAAACGATACCCTCGCCAACCAGGCGCATCAAGCGGGGCCATATATTCCCAGGGAGTTCCTGTTTGGCATCTTCCCGTCACTCCAGCGCCGTGATGAGAAAAACCCCGATGTCCGGTTTGACCTGTATGTCGATTCCCATGCCGATCACCGGGAAGTCCGGGCGGTCTGGTACAACAACAAATTCCATGGCAATCTGAAGGGTGGCCGCAACGAGACCCGCGTGACGGGTTTCGGGGGCGGCGCATCGGCGCTGCTGGACCCCGAAAGCACCGGTGCGCTGACCGTTTTCGCCTTTCGGCCGACGATCGCGCCCGCCGTGCCGGATTGCCACGTGTGGGTCTGCCGGCACGAGACTGAGGAAGACCTTGTCGAGGATCGCGTCGGTCCTGTGGAGCCGGGAAAGTGGCTTATATGGCCACCATCGCAGGGTGTGTTTCCGTCCCTGCTCGCCACCGTTCCTCCCCCGCGCACGAGCTGCTGGCTTGAGGATGCCGAAATCCCGCCGGAATGGCTGGTCAGGTTTCCGAGCGGCACGGAAATCATCCGCAAGGCTGTCGAGTTGCGCTCTGATGCCAGCCTTGATCCCGATCACCGGCTCTTGCGTCGGCGCGAATGTGAGTTTGAAATTTTTCGCAGCGTTGAACAGGCCGTCGAATTGCCGCATATCACCGCCGGCTTTACGACCGTGGACGGGTTCATTGCCCGCGCCCAGACGATCCTGCAGCGGCGCAAGGCCCGGTCCGGGCGCTCGCTTGAGCTTCACACCCGGGAAATCTTCATTGAGGAGCGCTTGGCCGAAGGCACGCAGTTTGTGCACCAGCCTGTGTCCGAGGACGGCAAGACGCCTGATTTCCTGTTTCCGTCGATTGCCGCTTATCGCGATGCCTCGTTTCCGGCCGACCGGTTGCGGATGCTGGCGGTCAAAACGACCTGCAAGGACCGTTGGCGGCAGATATTGAACGAGGCCGACCGTATTCCCGCCAAGCACCTGCTGACGCTGCAGGAAGGTGTTTCAGAAACCCAGTTCAGCGAGATGGTCAATGCCGGCGTGCAGCTGGTGGTGCCGGCCGGGTTGACCGAGAAGTTTCCGAAGGCGGTTCAGCCACACCTGCAATCGTTGGAGAGCTTCAT
>CAIZEE010000019.1 GCA_903931835.1 uncultured Elstera sp. | reverse complement strand
GGCCACGGTCAGGCTCGGTTTGATGGCATCCTCATGCCCGACATAGGCGAGATAGCGCTTCAGCTCCTCGGCTTGGGCGGCAGGGGCGCCGTCCCATAACAGCCGGCCCTCAAAGGGCTGCAGCAGCCCCGCCATCAGCCGCAACAGGCTGGATTTGCCGCTGCCATTGGGGCCGGTCAGGATCAGGGCGTCGCCCGGCGACAGGCTGAAATCGAGCTTGCGGAAAATCAGCCGATCGCCGCGCGCGCATCCTAAGGTCTCACCGCTGAAAATCGCTTGCCCGGCCATGGCACGAGACCTAGCCCGGCTCGGCCCTGCTCGGCAAGCGATCCTTTAGCGGGCGACTGCTTCCATTTCAACCAGTGCACCGATCGGCAAGGCCACCACCGCGACGGTCGTGCGCGCCGGATAGGGTGCCTCGAAATGCCGGGCATAAACCTCGTTCATCGCGGCGAAATTCTGGATATCGGTCAGATAGACATTGACCTTGATGACGTCGGCCATGGATTTGCCGCCGGCCTTCAACACCTTCGCGATATTCTTCAGGATCTGATCGGCCTGTTCGGCGACGTTGTCCGAGACAAGCTTTCCGGTATCGGGATCCTCGCCGACCTGACCGCTTAGATACAGGAACTCGCCGGCGCGGATGGCGGGGGAAAACGGACCGCCCATGGGCGTCTTGCGATCGATGGTGACGGCGTCACGGCTCATGATTTCTTCCTCATCATACTAGGGTCTGATCGGTTCAAGTTGAACCGTGAATCAGACCCTAACTATATGACGTAGAGGGCGATTCACGTTTCAGGTTGATTCAACCTGAAACGATCGCACTCTATGTCGGGCTGAGGGTGATAGCATGGCTGACCGCAGACAGGGAAACGCCCGCCGAATTGCTTCGGCGGGCGTCCCATCTATACCGCTGCTCCCGTTACGGGTAGTAAGGAGCCGGCGGGTAGTAATACGGGTTCGGGTAGACGACCGGCGGGGCGACATAGATGCCCGGGTACCAGGCGCCACGGCGCCAGTATCCCTCATGGCCACCCCACCCACCACGGTAGCCCTCGTGATAGCCCCAACCCTCGTGGAAGCCGCCGCGACCACCTTCGTGTCCACCATGCCAACCTTCAGCGAAAGCAGGCGCGGCGGCGCTCAACACCACGACAGAGAGCGCTGCTGCGGTGAGCGCGCGACGCAGCGGAGCGGTAGAACCAAGCTTAGCCAGAAAATTCGTCATTTTTCATCTCCTTCGCAAGGCCGGTACATACCGGGTATTACGATGAGATAAACGTGGGTGTGACCCACTTTGCTTACGACTTAATCTTTGTTTAGCCGCCGGACAGGTTCGGCGTTATGCTGCGTTGCGATGTGAATTCAGATGCTCTTATTCGTCCTCTCAAGCTTTCAGGAGACCCGCCGTGCCCGTCGGTCTTGATTCCCTTAAAACCCGCCGCACTCTCACCGTTGATGGCAAATCCTATGCCTATTACAGCCTGCCGGCATTGACCGAGGCTGGATATGCCAATGTCTCGCGGCTGCCCTTCTCCCTGAAGGTGCTGATGGAAAACCTGCTGCGCTATGAGGATGGTCGGACCGTCAGCGTTGACGACGTGAAGTTCCTGGCAAGCTGGACGCCCGATGGGGCGGAGGAGCGGGAGATCGCCTATCGCCCGGCGCGCGTGCTGATGCAGGATTTCACCGGCGTTCCGGCCGTGGTTGACCTTGCCGCCATGCGCGACGCGATGGTCGCGATGGGCGGCGATCCGGATAAGATCAATCCGCTGTCGCCCGTCGATCTCGTCATCGATCACTCGGTCATGGTCGATCATTTCGGCACGGACAAGGCGTTCGACGAGAATGTCGAGATCGAGTTCGAGCGCAATCACGAACGCTACGCCTTCCTGCGCTGGGGCCAGACCGCGTTCAATAATTTCCGCGTCGTGCCGCCCGGCACCGGCATCTGCCATCAGGTCAATCTGGAATATTTGGCCCAGACCGTCTGGACCG
>CAIZEE010000018.1 GCA_903931835.1 uncultured Elstera sp. | reverse complement strand
GTCGGTCACCAGCCGCGCATAACTCTCCGTAAAGGCAGATGGGTTTTTGAGGAGCGGCATCATTCGCCCGAATCCGGCCAGTGTTTCGGGCAGCGCGCCCTCATCGGTCGACAGCACCTCAGCACCGATCGCCATCGCCTCCATCGCAACGATGCATGAGGTTTCGGCAAAGACTGAGGGGTAGGTCAGGGCGGCGGCGCCACTGATTTCGGTGGCGAGACGAGGCTGATCGACACTGCCGTGATAAGCAACGCCATCCATCGTCGTTGCACGCGCGTAGAGTGCCGCGAACGGATCCGTTCCGTCGGCATATTGATAGACCTTCATGCTCGAGAAGACGCTCAAGCTGACATCCGGAATGGCGGCGCGGACGCGCGGGAAGGCGTCGAGTAATTGGGCAAGGCCCCGAAAGGGCGTGGTCGTATAGACCAGCCGGGGCGGCGCCCCCGATTGAAACCAGGGAGCTTCTATGGGCTGCTCAAGAAAGCGCGGACCCACGGCATTGCGCAGGATGGCCGTGCGCCCGGGTGCGATGCCGAAGGCCCGGCAGGCGTGATCGCGCTGCCATTGGCTGACGAAAGCGAACCCGTTCCAGGCCTTACGCTCGGTTGGGTCGCGCAGCCCCTGCATCGCCGTTTGGTCATGCGCCATATGCGCCCACAGGATCATGCGCGTGCTGACCTTCTCGATCTGACGCATATAGGTGCCAAGCGTTCCGCTGACTACGACAACCACATCGAACCCGTTCAGAAAGGCGCCGGGGCCGCCCTCGGACAGATTGAGGCAGGTGACGTCGCTATAGATGCCGGGTGTTGTCGTGCTGTTGATCAGGAAAACCGTATGGCCGCGTCTGGCCAGCTCGACGCTCAGATAGGCTGCGGCCGATTGGGTGCCGCCGATCGGGCGCTCGTACGGCGTTGCGGGCGTATAGTCGATTGGGCTGACGTCCAGAAACGCGATCAGCATGTTGGTGCGTCGACGGTCATGCCCAAATACTGCGCGAGCCATATTGACCATTCGGCTGCGCGTATAGGCCAAGTATAGTGGTTGCGGGTGAACGCAATTTGGCGATCGCGCATCGCCTCGGCTTCGTCAGGCTCTCGCTTTGTTTCTTCTAGCGTGTGAATCGCAAGAGCCGCGAAATCTGTACTGAGGCGGGCGAGGTCGCCGGTCCAGGCAACGCCGCGTCCGAACCCGGCAGTCGTTTCCATCATAGCGCCGGTCTTGGTCGTCAGCACCATGGCGCCAACGGCCATGGCCTCCATCGCGACGATACAAGAGGTTTCCGGGAAGATACTGGGGTAGCTCAACGCTGCGGCTCCGCTTAATGCCGCCGCGAGGGCCTGCTGGCCCAGGCCACCTTCGTAACTGACGCCAGGCATGTCGGCGCAGCGCTGATATAGGGCGGCGAATTGCCCATCCTCGCCAGAGGCTTGATAGACCTTCATGCTGGAGAAGACCCGCAAAGTGACGTCGGGAATGGCCGCCTGGATTAGGGGAAAGGCGTCGAGCATCGGTACCAGACCGCGGAACGGCGTGGTCGAATAGACCAGCACGGGTGGCTGATTGATCTTAAACCAGGGTTGTGCAATCGGCTCGGCCAATATCGCCGGGGAAACGGCGTTAGGCATGACCTGACACTTCTCGTCCGGAAGCTCGTAAGCACGGCGGAATTGTTCCTTCTGCCAATGGCTGACAAAGACGAACCCGTCCCAGAAACCGCGTTCTTCGGGATCAAGCAGGCTCAGCATTGCTGGCTGATCTGACAGAATGTGAACCCAAAGCAGCAGGCGGGTAGTGACCCGCTGAACTTGTCGCAACAAACGGCCGAGTTGCATGGTCACCACGATGACGACATCCATGGTGTTGAGGAACTCGCCATCACCGTGTTGATGAAGGGCGAGGCATTCGACGTGTCGAAAGACGCCGGGACGGGTCGTGCCGCTGATCAGAAAGACATTGTGCCCGAGACGCGCGAGTTCGACGCTTAGATAGGCGACCGCCGACTGGGTGCCGCCTGTCGGCCGTTCATAGGGCGTCTCGACGTCATAATCCATGGGGGCGGCATCGAGAAAGGCGATGCGCAATCCGCTTGCTCCTGAAACTTAAGACGACGATAGCTTCGAGGTCGGCACCTGTCCACCTTGCCCGGCTCGTCTTGCCATCTATGAAAAGTGTCTGGATTTCCAGGCCCAGCTCCTGTCTAACCGACAGAAGGGGGAGTGGATGGCTGATCCAAGATTTTTCCGTCGATCAGGGCCGATTGCGCTTGGCGAAATTGCTCGCTTTGTCGGCGGCGCGCTTTCCCAGCCGGGCAGCGCCGATTTTATGATTCGGGATATCGCGGCGCTCGAATACGCGGTTGAGGGCGATATCACGGTGTTGAGTGATCGCCGCTATCTATCCGTTCTGGGTGACAACGCCGCGTCAGCCGTCATCACCACCGAGGCGCTTGGGCGCTTTATCCCATCCGACCGGCGCATGGTCTTCAGCAATCAGCCGCGGCTTGCCTTCGCCCGGCTTGGCCATTTGTTTTACCGTGAGCCGGTTGCCGAGCACCCGGGCATCGCTGCCAGCGCGCACATTGCCGCCTGTGCGACGATCGGCGCTGCGGCGCAGATCGACCCCGGTGTGGTCATCGGCGCCGGTGTGGTGATCGGCTCTGGTTGCCAGATCGGAGCGAATACGGTGATCGGTCCAGGCGTGGTGCTGGGCGATCAATGTCGGGTTGGCGCCAATACCACAATCGGCCATGCGCTGATCGGTAACCGCGCGGAGATCGGCAGCGGTGCCAGTATCGGCGGCCCGGGGTTCGGTTTCGAGCCGCATGAAACGGGGCTGGTGCGTATGCTGCAAGTCGGTCGTGTCATCATCGAGGACGATGTCGATATTGGCGCCAATACAGCGATCGATCGGGGTGCGACCGGCGATACGGTGATCGGCGCCGGCTCCAAGCTCGATAATTTGGTGCAGATCGGCCACAACGTCCGCATGGGAAAATTCTGCATCGTCTGCGGTCAGGCCGGAATTGCCGGCAGCACGGTACTCGGCGACGGCGTGATCATTGGCGGTGGCAGTTCGGTCAGCGATCACCTGACCATCGGCAGCGGCGCCAAGATCGCCGGCAAGAGCGGGGTGATGCGCGATATCGAGCCGGGCGGCGTGGTTGCCGGCTATCCGGCCGTTCCGATCGGAGACTGGCGTCGCCAGACCGCAGGGCTTATCCGGATGTTTTCGCGGCGCTCCAGCAAGTCGTGATGCGCCGGATCAGCCTGGTCGCCGGCGGCGTGTCCGCAATGATCCGCGACCCAAACCAAACCTGCTAAGGACCTTTAGCGCATTCGATACGACATTGCCTCGCCGTTCGGGTGCGTCTGGCGGCGTCTCGGCCGCCCCGGCGACTGGCGCCGGTTCGTGAAGCAATGCCTGCTCGACATCGGCCCAGGTCGCCTTTGGCGGCGTCGCCGCAGCCACGCGATGGGGGAGCTGTCTTGCCCGGCCAAACGCGCGGGGGCTTGGAATATCGGCTTGCTGCTGGCGTCTTGCGAGAACCAGGCGCGCGGCGAGTTCGGCCGGCGGCAATGCCTCGCCGGTCAGGGGATCAATCGAGGGTCTGTCCGGCCGTGCGATCCTCGGTTTTGGGTCGGATCGTCCGGTCGCCGTGGCTTTCACATCGGGCTGCGGCTCTCCTGACTCTGATGCCGCTTCACCGCCCATTCTACTGCGCGACCGCCGGCTAAGCACGCGCTCGGCGGCGAGCTCCGCTGGTGTCGGGAGAAGCGGCGGGTCGCCTAAAGGAGCAGAGGCAATTGCCGAAGGCGGCGACGATGGCGGGGGCGCCGTCGGCGTCGCCGGCTGTGGAACTGGCGCCGTCATGATTGGCAGCGCAACGGGCTTGGGCGCCACCGCGATTGGCGCCTGGGCCATGGGCGTCTGCGGGCTGGGCTCCCGATCAACGGGGAGCGTTGGTGGATTGGGTGGCGCCTGTATCAGGCGCTGATCGGGCCCCTTGGCAAAGGGAGAGGCGCCAATTGTCGCGCGCAAGGAGAACGGCGCGGCACTCTGCTCCGGCTCGATGTGAGTAAGGGGGGGCGATGCCGGTATAATCGGCTCATGTACTGCTGGGGCCTCGGTCATAGATGGCGTCAGCCGTGCGAGCACGGCGTCGAGTTTCGCACCTTCGTCCGCCGACTCATCACCGTTGGGTTTTGACGCATCGCCAAATCTGCCGTCAAAGGCCTGACGCGCGGCGACGACGATTTCCGACGGCTTCAGGTTGGCCGACCGCTGCGCCAGTTCCAGTTTTGCCGAGTTGGCTGAAGTATCGACCGCGTCCAGCCTGCCGATATTCTTGACGACATCAAGCAGCCGGCCGTGAGAGTCGACGAAGCCCGAAAATGCGTCGATCGCCCGCGCGATCTGCTCTTCAGTCAGAAAATCTTCAGGGGCACTTGGCGCCTTGCGGATGTGGTGGTCGCTGAACAATGTTCCGCTATCCCAATTTGCCAGCTTGTCGGGCCGATTGGCGAAGCGGATCGCGGTTTTTGTCTGTTGGCCTGATTTTGCCAACTCAGACAGAATCCGCCGGACATTCTCGCGCTCCATCATGGTGGCGATCTCATCGCAGCGCTTCCGCGAGCAATTGATCCCGAGATAATCCGCAAGCGCCGCGACCCGCTCATGAGAGCGCTCGATAATGTCGTCGTACCAAATGGAATGGACGCCGCCCGTCTCCACCTGGTACTGCAGCAACTCGAGCGACCCCGTCAGACCGCTGAGGGCCGTGTCGAATTCGTTGCCGAATGTCTCAAGAGCCGAGGTCAGACTCTCGAGCGGCTCGCGGAACGTGTAAACCGTCCGGCACATCTGATGCTTGATCAGAAAGCGGCCGAAGTAATCCGGCACATGGCATTTGACGATGATATGTTCGGGCAGCGCACCCGCTTCCATGAAGCTCGACGCAACGTCATCGGTGTAGCAGGCGTGAGTCGTTTCTGAATGCTCGCGCATCAACAATTTTACGACGTTGAATGACCACGTCGAACCGCTGCGACCCATTCCGGTGCATAAGATGATCAAGTCACGACCTACTTGGCAATCTAATGGACGTGGCGATTCAGCTTATGAATCTGCTCGTTAGTATCAGATAAGATTTAACGGGTGTTAAACATTGCAATCGGCAAGCTATATAGTTGAATAGGCTCAATCATCGACCCTCCGCAACTCGCCGATTTGGTCCAGTAGCAGGGTGGTTTCGGGTGAGCCCGACAGAATGACGAAGCCGCGCTTAAAGCCGCTGTCGTGACGGGAGCCCACGGGAAAGAATTTGGCGTCGAAGCGGCCGAGTTGGCCCTGTATCGCGCTCAGCGTGATATCCTCCTCGAAGCCGTACCCGGCGTCGTCCGGTATCTCGAAATCGTCGATCATCAGGATGCAATGCCGGCGTGCGGCTCGGATCAGGTCGATCTCGCCCAATAAGGGGTTCTCGACCTGCGTTTGCCCCAAATATTCGCAATGAGCGTCGAG
>CAIZEE010000017.1 GCA_903931835.1 uncultured Elstera sp. | reverse complement strand
CGCCTGCTCCAAGGCGCTGAGCGCCGTGGCAAACTCGCCGAGCGACATCAGGATGACGCCACGCCTGGCATGGACCGTTGCATTGCCACCGCCCTGCGCCACAGCCTGGTCATAAGCGTGCAAGGCTTCGGTCGGCTTGCCGACTTGTTCGAGCGCGTCACCTAACCCCTGATGCGCCGCCGCCATATCGGGCTTGAGCGTGACCGCCTGATGATAGAGGTCCACCGCCGCCGCGTGCTCGCCCAAACGCTGGCGCAACATGCCGTAGCCATAGGGACCGTTGGCGTCTTCAGGCGCCAGTTCCATATAGCGTTCGAAAAAACCTACCGCCGCCTCTGGATGGCTGGCGCTTAAGCTTAAGGCCAGGAGATAGGTCGCCGGCGGGTGGTCCGGATATTCGTCCAGAATTTCGGCGTACCCGATCGCGGCTTCCTGGTTCCGGCCGTGCTGCTGGTGCGCAAACGCGGCCTGAAAGGCCGGCAGTTCCAGAAGTTTCGCGTCCCAACTCATGATCAGAGCGTCCTATTGGAATTTTAGAGTGCATTCGTTTTAGGGTGAATCAACCAAAAAATGAAACGCCCTCTCAGTCATAAGGTCAGGGTCTGATTGAAGCTTCAATCTGTACCGATCAGACCCTGGTAATAATCAGCCGCGCCTGCAGGCTGCGCTTGACATACGACTGGTTTGCGCAAGCTTACAAGAGGCGAGCGGGAGAGTGCTGCATGAAATATCTGATAGTTTACGTCATCGCCCTGGTGGTTTTCGGCGCGATGGATGCGGTTTGGCTCGGCTGGGCGGCGCGCGACCTGTATCGGGGCGCCATCGGCGAGATCATGGCCAAGCCATTCGATGCCAAGATCGCGCTTGCTTTCTACCTGATTTATATCGCGGGGCTGGTGTTTTTCGGCATGCAGCCCGGTATGGCAGGCGATGACTGGCGGCTTGCTTTGATCTATGGCGGCTTGTTCGGGTTTTTCTGCTACGCAACCTATGATCTGACCAATGCCGCGACGCTGGCGGCCTTCCCGCTGCGGCTTGCCCTGGTCGACATGACCTGGGGAACCTTTGTCAGCGCCGCCACATCCGGGATAACGGTCATCCTTGCCCGTTTGATTCTGCGATCGTTTTAGCTACCGGTAAAGTCGGTGCGGTCGCGACGGTCGCGCGACACGTCCAGGCGATGCCGAAGGCTCCCTACAGAGGGGCCAGCACCGCCGCGTCATCCCTGGTCTGTGGCAGGCGCCTTGCCGCGATCATCATGTAGATCGCCGGCAGCACGAACAGCGTGAATGATGTGCCGATTGCCATTCCCGAGGCGATCACCAGCCCGATATTGAAGCGCGAGGCCGCCCCAGCGCCAGAGGCCACGATCAGCGGCACTACGCCCAGCACCATCGCCGCAGTCGTCATCAGAATCGGCCGCAGCCGGATCCCCGCCGCCGCCACGATAGCCTCCCGCTTGGACAGCCCGGTCGCCTGCCGTTCATTGGCCACTTCCACAATCAGGATCCCGTGCTTGCTAATCAGCCCCATCAGCGTGACCAGGCCGACATCGGTGTAGATGTTCAGGCTGGCGCCGTGGATGCCAAGGCTGATGAACACCAGCGCCCCGGCGATCGATAGCGGGATCGAAACCAGAATGATCAGGGGGTCCCGGAAACTCTCGAACAGCGCCGCGAGCACGAGATAGATGATGATCAAGGCGAGAGCGAAGGTCGTCCCGAAGCCGCTCGATTCCTGCACGAATTGGCGCAACTGCCCGGCATAATCCACCGCCATATCCGGCGGCAGGGTCTTTTTCGCCAAATTCTGCAAGGCCAGCAGCGCATCGGCCTGCGCCACCCCTGGCGCGGTGACGCCGGAGATGGTCGCGGAGTTGATCTGCTGAAAATGATTCAGCGTCTCCGCTACCGTCTGATGACGCAGCGTGGCGATGGCCGAGAGCGGGATGGGAACATTATTGATGGTCGCGACCGGATAGTTCATCACCTGGGCCGCGTTCAGCCGCGCGCCCTGCCGCACCTGCGGGATCACCTTGTAGGAGCGCGAAGCGAGGCTGAAATAATTGACGTAGCCGCCACCGAGCATGCCCGACAGCGCACTTCCCACCTGCGTCATGTTCAGCCCGAGCTCAGCCGCCTTGTCGCGATCAATCACCACCATATCCTGCGGCAGATCGTATTTGAGGTCGCTGTCGAGGAACAGGAACAGCCCGGTCTTGAGCGCCGCATCGAGGAAAGTCTTGGTAGCGGTGTAGAGCTGCGGGATCGCGGCTGTCGTCTTGATCACGAATTGCACCGGCAGCCCCTGCGCGCCCGGCAGGGCCGGGGGCTCGAACGCGACAACGCGCTGGCCGGCCACTGCGCCCAGCTGGCCCTGCAACAGCCGCTGGATGGTGGTGGAGTCGCGCCCGCGCTGGTCCCACGGCTTGAGTGTGAGGCCGGCGATGTTCTGCACAGCACTGGTTATCTGGAAGCTATGTTCGCCTTCCGGCAACGCCTCCAGGATCCCTTGCACCTGTTTGCTGAATAGTAGCTTTTGCTGCAGCGTGGCGTCGGGTGCTGCGGTCGGGATCAGGATGATGACACCCTGGTCCTCCTGCGGCGCGAGTTCGGAGTCAGCACTGCCGGCGAGGAAATAGATGCTGCCCAGCACACTGGCGGTGAAGATCACCGTCACCCAGATCGTGCGCAGGCTGCTCACGAGCATCCGCTCATAGCCGCGCTGGACCCGGCCAAACACGCGGTCGAGCAGCGACACCAGCCGTTCCGACAACCCGCCGCCCGTGGACTGATGCGGCCGCAGGAAATGGGCGCACATCATCGGCGACAGGGTGAGCGCCACGATGGCCGAGACGGTGACGGCGCCGACCAGGGTGAAGGCGAATTCGGTGAAAAGCGCGCCGGTCAGCCCGCCCTGGAAGCCGATCGGAACATAGACGGCGACCAGCACTACGGTCATCGCGATGATCGGGCCGGCCAGTTCGCGGGCCGCCTGGGTGGCGGCGGCGCGAGGCGTCATGCCCGATTCCAGATGGCGGTTGACGCTTTCAACCACGATGATGGCGTCGTCCACGACAAGCCCGATGGCAAGGACCAGCGACAACAGCGTGAGCAGGTTCAGCGAAAAGCCGAACACCAGCATCATCGCGAAGGTGCCGACGAGCGACAGCGGGATCGCGATGACCGGGATCGCGACCGAGCGCGGCGAGCCCAGGAAGGCGAACACCACGAACGTGACGATCGCCAGCGCCTCGACGAGCGTCGTCTCCACCTCGGTAATGGAGGATGTCACGAAATCCGTGGAATCATAGATCACCGCACTGCGCAGCCCGGCGGGTAGCTGCGACGTGATATCGGGTAGGAGCGCCTTCACCTTCCCGATGACATCAAGAAGATTGGCCGAAGGCACGATCTGGATGCCGATATACACACCCTTGGCACCGTCGAATGAGACGGAGGTCTCGTAGTCATCGGCCCCCAGCGTCACCTGCGCGACGTCGCCGAGACGGACGATCCCGCCATTGACCTGCTTAATGATGAGGTTGCGGAACTCGGTGGCGTTGTGCAGCGAGGTTGAGGCGGTGAGGTTCACCTGCACCATCTGGCCTTTGGTGGTGCCCAGTCCGGCGATGTAGTCGTTATTGGCGAGCGCGTTGCTGACATCGCTCGCCGTCACGCCATAGGCCGCCAGCCGGTCGGGCTCCAGCCAGGCCCGCAGCGCGAAATTCTGCTGGCCCAGTATTTCGGCGGTCTGCACCCCCTCGATGGATTGCAGTCGAGGCTGCACCGTCCGCACCAGGTAGTCGGTCACCGCCGGCGGGGAGAGCTCGTCGCTGGCGAAGCCGATGATCAGGGCGTCGAGCGACTGGCCGATCTTCACGGCCATCACCGGCTGCTGCACGCCAGAGGGAAGCTGATTGAGCACCGAGTTGATCTTGGCGCTCACCTCGGTCATCGCGGCATTGGCGTCGTGATTGAGCACCAGGTTGAGCGTGATGATGCTCGTGCCGGTCTGGCTGACCGAGGTCATGTAGTCGATGCCGTTGGCCTGGGCGATCGCGTTTTCGAGCGGCGTGGTGATGAAGCCCGCCACTGTATCGGCATCGGCGCCGTAATAGGTGGTGGTGACGGTGATCACCGCGTTCTGGGTCTTGGGGTATTCGAGCACCTGCAACGAGGAGAAGGCTCGCAGGCCGACCACCAGGATCAGCAGGCTGATCACGCACGCCAGCACCGGGCGGCGAATGAAAATATCTGTGAATTGCATGCTACGCGGCCTAATTGTCGGAGGGCGTGGGGTTGGGCTCGTCGGTCGGCAGCACCGTGTTATCAACGAGCACCGCAGCATTGTTCCGCAGTTTCAGCGCCCCTGCGGTGACCACAACGTCGCCCGCGGCGACGCCCTTGAGCACAGCGATCTGGTCGCCGCGCGTATCACCGGTGGTGACGAATTGCTGGTGTGCCACCAGTCGGGACTTGCGGCTGGCCGGATCGGTCTCGGGACGGACGATGTAGACCGCGCTGCCATAGGCATTGTCCGAAATTGCGGTCTGCGGCACGGTCACATGCGGCGTCGGCGTGCCGGCTGCGATATCGACGGTGCCGAACATGCCAGGGACCAGCGCATGATCAGCGTTGCTCAGTGTAGCCCGGATCTGGATCATGCGACTTGTCGCGTCCGCCTGCGCATCCAGCGCGGCGATCTCTCCGGGGAACGAGCGGTCGGCGAAGGCATCGACATGCACCGTCACGGTCTGACCGGTGCGCACCTGCCCGATCGATTGCTGCGGCAGATAGAAATCCATGTAGATCGGATCGTCCGCCTGGAGTGTCACGATCTTGGAGCCGGCGGCCAGATACTGGCCGAGATCGACGGCGCGCAAGCCTAGCCGTCCAGCGAATGGCGCGCGAACGAACTTCTCGGCGATCAGCGCCTGCTGGGCGGCGACCTGCGCCTGCGCAGCCTTGAGAACGCCGGCATCGTTGTCCACCGTGGCGCGCGAGACGCCCTGGGCGGCGAGCTGGCGGAGATCGCGCTGGTAGGTCAGGGCGTCGAGATCTGCGGTCGCCTGGAGCTGTTGGAGCTTGGCTTGGTCGTCATTGGGCCGTAGCCGTAGTAATAGGGTGCCGGCCGCGACCTGTTCGCCGGACTCGAAATGCAGCTCGCCGACGATCCCGCCAATCTCCGCCGAGAGGTCCGCACCGCGCACGGCGCGCAGCGTGCCGGTGGTGTGCAGGACGGGCTGCCAGTCCTGCAGCGTCGCCGTCGCGGTGGCGACCGTGGGGAGCTGGGACACGATCGAGGTGGTGACCTGTTTGAGGATTCTCGCCTTGACGCGATGGAACCCGATCAGCCCGCCGCCGACCACGCCGAGCGCAAGCATCACGAGGACGAAACGGACGCTGACAGGGGATAGCTGCGGACGTGTGGTGCGGCGGTTGATGGAGGTTGTGGTGGCGCTCATTTGAAAATCCCACAGCAATCGGCGACGGAGGGGTCGATATCGGTGCGATGCCACCAGCCGCCGCCGAGGCTCTGCGTCAGTGCGACCGTATCGGTGAAGCGGGCGGCCTGGGCGCTGACCAAGGACAGGCGGGCGGATTGGTAGAGTTGCTCGGCTTGCAATACGTTGACGTAAGTCACCGCGCCCGCGTCGTATTGGCCACGCACGACGGCCAGGCTGGAAGCCGCCGTCTGCTCGGAATCGAGCGCGGCGCGCAGGGTGTCGGCATCGCGCTGCACGGCGACGAGGGCGTTCGCAACATCCTGGAAAGCGGCGTTGACGGTGCTGCTGTATTGGGCAGCGGCAACCTGCATCGCCGCGACGGCCGCGCGGCGGCGGGCGGACAACGTTCCACCGTCGAAGATAGGCTGGCTGATCGCGCCGGCCACGCTCCAGATAAGGCCGGCAGGCGTGAACAGATTGCCAAAGCTGCTGTTCTGGGCGCCATAGCTGCCGCTCAGCGTGATACTGGGCAGCATGTTGGCCGTGGCGATGCCGACATTGGCGGTCGCCGCATGCAGCGTCGCCCTGGCCGCGCGGATATCCGGCCGCTGGGCGACGATCGCCGAGGGCAGGGAGACCGGCAGCTCCTCGGGCAGTGTGAGGTCGGCGAGGTCGAGCGGCGGACCGCTGATCTGGCTCGGCGCAGCGCCCAGATAGGTCGCCAACTGGTTCCGCTGCTGGTCGCGCTGCTTTAGCAACGGCGGCAGCGTCGCGATGGCGGCGGCGAGGTTGGATTGCTGGGTCAGCACATCCGCGCGCGTAACCCCGCCGAGATCGAGCCGCCGCTGCGTGACCGCCAGCTCGTCGCGATAGAGCCGGATGATCTCGTTGGTGGCGTCGATCTGGCCTTGCAGCGATGCCTCGTTGAGGGCGGTTGTAACGACGTTGGCCGCGAGGCTGAGATAGGTCGCCTCAAGCTCGAACCGCTGGTATTCCGCCTGGGCCTCTAGCTGCTCCACCGAGCGGCTCACGCCGCCGAATACATCGGGGTTGTAGGAGACGCTGAGCGAGGCGCCGACCACGCTGAGCGGCGCGATGTTGGTGCCTGCGGGCAGGCCGGCGGTGACGGCGGACGTCTTCTCGCGCTCAGCGGAGGACGACGCGCTGAGGGAGGGGAAAAACCCGCCTTGTTCGGCACGGGTATTCTCCTTAGCCTGACGCAGCGTGGCCTGGGCGGCGGCGATCGAGGGATTGGCTTCGAGCGCCTGTACGACCAACGCCGCGATCCGCTGGGAGTGGAACATTGTCCACCACTCGCCTTCGATATCGCGGCCGATAACCAAATTCTGGGCCGCCCCACCGGTCGTGGCCGCGCTGGTGGTGGTGGTGGGTAATGGCGCGGTCGTCACCTGGGTCATGGCAGGTAGTGCTGGTGGGGCGAAATCCGGTCCGACGACACAGCCGGACAGCAATATCGACGCGGCTAGCATCAGAGCCGTGCCGACGGCGTGGGGGAACGATAGAGGGGAAGACCGCATGATGACTACGTGATCCTATACTGTACGGTCTGGTATATGATAACTAGACTGCACAGTCCAGTAATATTTCGGAGCGTTCGTGGGATGACCAGAGTGACAGAGATGCGCGTGCCCGGCCGACCGAAGGATCACGACAAGGGGGCCGCGATAGTCGCGGCCGCGCAGGATTTATTCCGCCAGCGCGGCTATGACGGCGTGACGATGGAAGCCGTCGCGGCAGCAGCGGGGGTCGCGAAGATGACGGTCTACGGCCATTTCGGCGACAAGGCGACGCTGTTCGAGGCAACCGTGCGGGCCAAAGGCGAGGAAATGCTGGCCGG
>CAIZEE010000016.1 GCA_903931835.1 uncultured Elstera sp. | reverse complement strand
TTTTGGCGCGCTTAATATTCTCCAACGTGAGGGAATTTAATCCACTCCAAATCGCCAATAATTCCGGCGCGCACTTCTGCTCCATGATTTTTGCAGCTTTGGCATTTTCAGCAGAATCGGTGGATGAGCCGAATCTGATCGCTTCGGCGCACGATGTATCCATGCAACCGCGTAGCCTGTTCATCAAAATATCAAGTTGCTTCGATATTTCAGGGTCGTCTTTCTTGGCGTCGTTAGCGTAGCTGAAGGCATTTTCTTTCGCGTCTTGTATCTCTCTAAGAGCCCTCTGATTGTCTTCTTCTGTGACAGAAGTAGCTAAGTGATATATGCCGGAAGAATATCCCGCAATATTCGAGGCAATCATTGCGAGCGCAATATTTGCATGATCTGGATGTTCGATGACAAATGTATCCGCGTCATCGACGGCATGCATTTGATGACCGGCGTAAAAACCAGAAAAAATAGTTACAATGGACATCAAGCCCAAAAGGAAAAGTATTTTGGTCTGTATCTTACGATTATTGTACCACTTCATAATGAGAACTCCGATTTTTAGTGGTCATCGAGCAATTTTATGGGAAGCGCACCCTTAATCGCAAAGAATGCGTCATATGCTCATCATGGAGCCGTCAAAGATTAATTTTTGTAAATGTAATTGTATAAAGATCGCGTAAAAATTGTGCCGCAGAATGTTACTTCGTGTTTACGATAAAGAATTCGCTTTTGGGGTGACGTAATCGTCACGTGGCAGGTTGGATTGCGGCAATTCTGAGTTGAGACCGGTCCGTCTGAACGCACAAGCCGGCTGATCTGGCCCTGAGCGCCGCCTCCCGTCTGACTTAAGAGGCCACACCAGCGGAGAGGCTGCACAGATGAGGCGCAGCAGGTTTACCGAAACATAGATCGTCGCAACCTTGCGCGCGTACGGGGGCCTGACGGCCGCAGATCTATGACGCAAGACGCAAGGTCTGAAGCGATCTTGGACAAACCTAAGACCAGCAATTGTGGCCCCATGTGTCTTAGGCGAAGCGAACGCGATACCTTTGAGACGCGAATGCGAGGCGTAAGAATCTACTGGCAGAATCGAAGCTGGATATTGAAGCATTGCGGAAACGATTGAGGGATCGGGCCAACATTTGATGACGCTTTATCGATGGCTCTCCATCTTATTCTGCGGCGCCGGTGAACCGTCGAGCCTCAATCAGACCTATCGGCTCTAACGTGAGGAGTGAGTAACGGTTCGCAAGCGCCGGGACCGGTGGTGTGCACTTGGCGTCGGCCCGCCCAGCCGCATCGAAGCAATGCCAACGGCCCCTGGTCATTGGGTTTTGTTTGCGAACAGCTTGCCTAGGGCGCCGCTTGCGTATCCTGGATATCGCTGGCTCAGCTTTGCATTTATCGTTATTCGGTCGAGATCACCCGTCGGTCGGGATTCGTACGCCGCGCGGTGGAACTTTGCCGGCGCTCCCCCCGGCTACTAAGCAAGGTCTCCGATGGCAGTTCGCCGTACGCTTTACGATAGGTGGCGCCGAATTTCCCAAAATGTGAGAAGCCCCATTTTTTAGCGATATCTCCGATGGTCCCTTTCGAATCACTAGAGAGCAGTTCGTGCCGCACTTTCTCCAGACGCAGGCGCATCAGATAGGCTAACGGCGACGTTCCACAAAAGCGATTGAAGTTAATCTGCAGCGAGCGAACGGAAACTCGGCTAGCTTCTGCGATTTCTGAAACCGTCAAAGGCTTATCAATATGCTCCCGCATAAAATCGATGGCCCTTTTTACGTTACCGGGCAGAATATTATCGCGTCGAGCTGCTAGATGATGAGTGTAGTTATGCGGAATTGATTCCAGTAATAGCGCTACCATCGCCTGAGATAAATACGATTCGGCTAAGATAGATTGCGAAAGCGGTTCGGATTGTTGGCTGCCTTCAAATATTATCTCAGCAAGAGAGAGCAATCGTTTGCCGGATATGCTATCTAAGTCGAATGTCGATTCGAACCGAATCGTCTGATTTAGAGGTATTTCCAGCATATCGGATAGCTGCATAGTCAAAAAATCGCGATTAATGCCGATTCCGACATGTTCGCGGCCGGCGTGATAATCTAATTGAGAAAAAGACGCAGAATCGCCAATAATGGCGGTCTTTCCGGTGGATATAAATTTCCCATGTTTCATGGTTATTTCTAGGGTTCCGCTAGTGGGTAGAAATAACACCACTTCCTCACTTGGGACCTGAGGGAATATATGAAGCCCTGTCTCGCTTTGACCGCGCCATACTGATATTTCGCCGACTCGGTAGTGGCTGTCCTCTACCGAGACCAGTGATCGTCCTGCCATTGGTTCAACTTTTACCGGGCGTCCCGTCCGCGTGTAGTGCTCCGATATTTCATCCGCTTCGGCGCTGCAAACGTAGTGAGATTGCCGTGGAGAGGGCGCGCGCATAATCACGTCGATTCTTCCCCTTGGATTGTAGAGGTGCCCATAGCGGTTGGCGGGATAACCGAAATGTCTCATTCGGTAAGCAAAGTACCCCCGTCGGCGTCCAAGATGACTCCAGGCAACTCTTACTGTCGATATAGCGCGAAGCGCTTGAAGCACAACCGGCGAAAACCTCGATGCCGATTCGGGACGAAAAGTGGGCGCCTATCTAGCCCCATAACCTGAGAAATTCCGACATTTCTCAGGTTATGGGTTCCATTTCTCACTTTATGTGTCGCATCACATCCGGCCAGAAGGACGTTCTAAACGTCCAGATTCGACACCTTCAGCGCGTTCGTCTGAATGAAGTCGCGTCTCGGTTCCACCAAATCGCCCATCAGCGTCGAGAATACCTCTTCGGCCGCCTCGGTATGGCTGACACGGACTTGTAAGAGCGCTCTGGCGTTTGGGTCGAGCGTGGTTTCCCAGAGCTGGTCGGGGTTCATTTCGCCGAGGCCTTTGTAGCGCTGGGTGCTGACACCCTTGCGCCCCTGTTCCAGTACGGCGTCGATCAGGCCGATCGGGCCGAGGATGGCGGCTTCGCGGTCCTTGAAGATGAGCTTTGCCGGCCGGGTGAAGGTCGCCTGCAGCATCGCCGCCATTTCGTCGAGCCGTCCGGCCTCGCCGCTGCGCAAGGTTGCCATGTCGATCTGATGGCGTTGCAGGACGCCGCGCAGGCGGCGCTGGACGACCAGCTCGTCATTGGTGGCAACACCCGACCAGCCGCGTTCTGCGACGGGGGAGAGGCCGTCGAGGCGGCGGGCCAGCGCTTCGGCGATCTGGCCGGCAGTTGCGATGTCGGCCAGCGTGTCGCTGCGCAGAATGCCGAGAATGGCCGCCTGCTCCAGCGTCGCGGTTGAGCCGACGCGGCGGCTCAAGGGCTGGATCAACCCGCGCGCCTGACGTGATGTCTCGACCAGGGCGGCCAGGTCCTGACCGGCCGACTGGCTGCCATCGCCCAGTTCCAGAACAACATCCTTCAGGCCGTCGGCGATCAGATGCTCTTCCAGTTCCTTGTCGTCCTTCAGATAGACGGCGGAGTTGCCCTTTTTGGAGCGATAGAGCGGCGGCTGCGCGATGTAGAGGTAGCCGCGTTCGATCAGCGAGGGCATCTGGCGATAGAAGAAGGTCAGCAACAGCGTGCGGATATGGCTACCATCGACATCGGCATCGGTCATGATGATGATCTTGTGATAGCGCGTCTTCTCGACGTTGAAATCTTCAGACCCGATCCCGGTGCCAAGCGCCGCGATCAGCGTGCCGATTTCGGCCGAGGCCAGCATCTTGTCAAAACGTGCGCGCTCAACGTTCAGGATCTTGCCGCGCAGGGGCAGGATCGCCTGGAAACGCCTGTCGCGGCCTTGTTTCGCGGAGCCGCCGGCGCTGTCGCCCTCCACGATGAAGAGTTCTGCCAGCGCCGGATCGCGCTCCTGGCAATCGGCGAGCTTGCCGGGCAGGCTCGCCATGTCGAGGGCACCCTTGCGGCGGGTCAGTTCGCGCGCCTTGCGGGCGGCTTCACGGGCTGCTGCCGCTTCAACGACCTTGCCAAGAATGCGCTTGGCCTCGTTCGGATGCTCTTCGAACCATTGGTCGAGCCGTTCGGCGACGATCGCTTCGACCACGGGCCGCACTTCCGACGAGACCAGCTTGTCCTTGGTCTGCGACGAGAATTTGGGATCGGGCACCTTGACCGACAGGATGCTGGTCAGGCCTTCGCGCGCATCGTCACCCGACAGCGTCACCTTCTCCTTCTTCAAAATGCCGGAGCTGGTCGCGTAATTGTTGATCGTGCGGGTCAGCGCCGCGCGGAAGCCGGCCAGATGTGTGCCACCATCGCGCTGCGGAATGTTGTTGGTGAAACAGAGGCTGGTCTCGTGATACGCGTCGGTCCATTCCATCGCGACCTCGACGACGATGCCGTCGCGCTCGCCCGCCATGGAAATCGCATCGCCATGCAGCCCGGTCTTGGACCGGTCGAGATAGGCGACGAAGGCGGACAGGCCGCCCTCGTAATGCAGATCAACCACGATCGGCTCGACCGGGCGCGCATCGGTCAGGCGCAGCGTGACACCGGAATTGAGGAACGCCAATTCGCGCAACCGGTGCTCCAGCGTCGCGAAGTCGAAGTTGACCATGGTGAAGGTTTCGGTCGAGGGCAGGAAGGTCACCTCCGTGCCGGTCTTACCGACCGCTTCTGCGACCACTGCCAGTGGCGCCTCCGGCTCGCCGTGCAGGAAGCGCATCTTGTGCTCCTTGCCGTCGCGCCAGATGCGCAGATCGAGCCGGCTGGACAACGCGTTGACGACCGAGACGCCGACGCCGTGCAGACCGCCCGACACCTTGTAGGAATTCTGGTCGAACTTACCGCCGGCATGCAGCTGGGTCATGATGACCTGGGCGGCCGAGACCTGCTCCTCGTCATGCATATCGACCGGAATGCCGCGCCCGTCATCGCGCACGGTGACGGAGCCGTCGCGGTTCAGCATCACGTCGACACGCGTACAGTAGCCCGCCAGCGACTCGTCGATCGCGTTGTCGACGACCTCGTAGACCATGTGGTGCAGGCCCGATCCGTCATCGGTGTCGCCGATATACATGCCAGGGCGCTTGCGCACGGCGTCGAGCCCGCGCAGCACCTTGATCGAGTCGGCATTGTAGTTTTCTGCCCCTTGTTCTGCCTTCGACTGGCCGCCCGGATTCGACGGATCGATGGGTAGGGGGTCAACGGAACCTGTCATAGCGTCACTCTACTCCAAACTAACCTCAGGATCACTGATCCATCACCTTTCCATGCGCGACATGGAAGAATTGTGCATTTCCGGTAAGAGCGCTGAATTGCTCGCGTTCGGTACCGCTCAACCAGACCTGACCACCCAATTGTGTCAGGGCTGCGAACAAGGCCTCCAGCCGGCCGCGATCCAGATGGGCCGCGATCTCATCCAGTAGCAGCAAGGGCGGCTCGCCCCTGGTATCGGCAACCAGCCGCGCGTGAGCCAGCTGGATCGCAATCAGCAGCGCCTTCTGCTCGCCGGTCGAACAATCCGCCGCCTGCCGGCGTTTGACGCGGTGTGTCACCACAAAATCGGTGCGATGCGTTCCTGCCGTTGTCGTCCCACTCTCCGCATCGACACGGCGCAGGCTGGCTAGGCGCTCGCGCAGCGATGCTTCGATCTCGGCCGCTTGCTCGGTCCTAAGCGCCGTCTCGATCTCGCCCGATAGCGACAGATCGGGGACCGGGAAAGGGGCGAGGTCGGCTTCTGCAACCGTGCCCAGACGCTCAACGAACGCGATTCGGGCTGACGCGATGGCGATCGCGCGGGTCGCCATCTCCCTCTCCAGCGCTTCCAACCAGGCTCGCTCAAACCGTCCGTCGCGCAGCAGCCGGCCGCGTTCGCGCATCGCGTGATCATAGGCTGTCAGCCGCGATGCGTGATCGGCATCGACCCCGTAAACCAGCCGATCAAGGAAACGTCGCCTTCCGGACGCGCCCTCGATAAAAATCCGGTCCATTTGCGGCGTTAGCCAGGCGACGGCGAGCAGCGGCGCAAGCGCGGTCTGGCTACGCTGAACCACACCGTCGATCTTTACCACCCGGCGTTCCGGCGCGTCTTGCAGGCGGCCGGTGCCGATATCAACGGGGCCGAGGCCCGTCTCGATCCGGGCCGACACCGCCCAGCCCTTTCCGACCGGTGCCACGCCCTCTTCGATGCGTTCGATCTCGGCCAGTTTCGCCCGGCGCAACCCGCGTCCGGGGGCAAGTAGCGAGATCGCCTCCAGCAGGTTGGTTTTGCCAGCGCCATTGGCGCCAGTCAGCACAATCAGATTGGCGTCGAGCTTGAGGTCAGCACTTTGGTAGCAGCGGAAATCGCGCACGCCCAAACGTGAGAGCGCGGGCACCGTTACGGCCAGCTCGTTGTCAGCTTCTGGCGTCATAGATAAAGCCGCCATGTTGATCGCGCCCACCGGCGTGGCCACTATGGTGGCGCCATCCGGCGCCGGGGCCCAATTGTCCTGTCTCACACGCGCATCGGCATCAGCACATAGAGCGCGCTGGGATCGGACTTGTCCTGCACGACGGTCGGCGAGGCCGAATCAGCCATCAGGAATTGCGCTTCGTCGCCTTGGATCTGGGCCATGATGTCCAGTAGATAGCGAGAGTTGAAGCCGATTTCGATGGGGGTTGAGGCATAATCGACCTCCAACTCCTCGGTCGCACTCCCGGCATCCGGGCTGGTGACGGAAAGCACCAGCGTGCCGCGTTCCAGGCTGAGCTTTACCGCCCGGCTTTTCTCCGTCGAGATCGTAGCCACGCGGTCGACCGCCTGGCCGAAATCCTTGCAGACGACATGCATCAGCTTGTCGTTGCCGGCCGGGATCACGCGTTCATAATCGGGGAAGGTGCCGTCGATCAGCTTCGAGCTCAGCACGATCGAGCCAAAGGCGAAGCGGATCTTGGTGTCAGACAGCGCGATCGTGATCGGCCCCTCGACCTCATCGATCAGCTTGCGCATTTCGGCGACGCCCTTGCGCGGGATGATCACGCCGGTCATGCCGGATGCGCCCTCGGGCAGGGCAAGCTCGACCCGCGCCAGACGATGGCCGTCGGTCGCGACTGCGCGCAGCACGCCGGCACCATTGGCCTCGGCTGCATGCAGGAAAATGCCGTTCAGGTAATAGCGTGTTTCCTCGGTCGAAATCGCAAAACGGGTGCGGTCGATCAGGCTTTTCAGATCGCTGGTGCTGAGGCTGAATTCATGCGGCAGCGCCTCGCCCGCGATCACCGGGAAATCGGCGCTGGGCAAAGCCGGCAGGGTGAAGGTGGAGCGGCCGGCGCGGACAATCAGGCGTTCCTTGTCGCCGCCGCCATCGAGCTCTATCAGCGCCCCTTCGGGCAGCTTGCGGACGATGTCGTAGAGCGTGTGGGCGGGGGCCGTGGTGCTGCCATCGACCAGCACGGTGCAGGGGATCTGTTCAACGACATCGAGATCCATATCGGTCGCGGTCAGCGAGACGCTGTCGCCCTCTGCCTGCAGCAGAATATTCGACAGGATCGGAATCGTATTGCGTCGTTCCACCACGCTTTGCACGTGGTTGAGGCTCTTCAGCAGGACGGCACGTTCAATCGACAGCTTCATATTGTGTCTGACATCAAAATCGGTGACGACACGGAACAGGACCATGCCACGACAGGGATACCGACACAGGGCACAGCACCCTGCATCGATGGTCAATCACTATAGCATGAAACCTGGATCAGCACTCAAGCATCCGGCTCAACAGCTCAATATCTTCAGCCATGGCCGGATCCAATGCCTTCAATTCCTCGATCTTGCGGACGGCGTGCATGACCGTGGTGTGATCGCGTCCACCGAACTTGCGCCCGATATCGGGCAATGAGCGCGAGGTCAGCATTTTCGACAGATACATGGCGACCTGGCGCGGCCTCGCCACGTTGCGCGCACGCCTGGCGGAGCTCATATCGGCGATGCGGATCGTGTAATGCTCCGCGACCCGCTTTTGAATTTCCTCGATGGTCACGCGCCGATCATTGGCGCGCAACAGATCGTGCAGAACTTCCTGCGTCGTCTCCAGCGTGATAGCGCGTCCGACCAGCGTCGCATGGGCGACGATGCGATTGAGCGCACCTTCCAGCTCACGGACATTGGAGGCGATCTTATGCGCCAGAAACTCGGTCACCTTGGGCGGTATCTGCACGCCCAATTGTTCCGCCTTGGATTGCAGGATGCCGAGGCGCAATTCATAAGTGGTCGGGTGGATATCCGCGACCAGACCCCATCCCAGGCGTGAGCGCAGGCGCTCTTCCAGCCCTTCCAGATCGGACGGCGACTTGTCTGCAGAGATCACGACCTGGCGGTTCTGATCGACCAGCGCGTTGAAGGTGTGGAAGAATTCTTCCTGCGTTGAATCCTTGCCGCCGATGAACTGCACGTCATCGATCATCAGCACATCGACCGAGCGGAACTGATCCTTGAACGCGACCGTGTCGCGGAAGCGCAAGGCCCGGATGAACTGGTTCATGAATTTCTCGGCTGAGAGATAGATCACCCGACGCGACGGATCGCGGCGGCGAATCTCCCATGCGATGGCATGCATCAGATGGGTCTTGCCGAGGCCGACGCCGCCATAGAGGAACAGCGGGTTGAACGGCAGATTTGTGGATTCGGCGACTCGACGCGCGGCGGCAAAGGCCAGCTCGTTCGGCTTGCC
>CAIZEE010000015.1 GCA_903931835.1 uncultured Elstera sp. | reverse complement strand
GGCCATGGTGAACGGCACGTCAAGGATGTGCGCCAAGGTCTGCGCCAACAGCGTTTTGCCGCTGCCGGTCGGGCCGACCAGCAGGATGTTGGACTTCGCCAGTTCGACGTCGTTGTTCTTCGCCCCGTGGGCCAGGCGCTTGTAGTGATTATGTACGGCAACCGACAGCACGCGCTTGGCGTGGTCCTGGCCAATCACATAATCATCGAGCACCGTGCGAATTTCCCGCGGCGTGGGTACGCCGTCACGGCTGCGCACCAGCGTCGTCTTGTGCTCCTCACGGATGATATCCATGCAGAGTTCGACGCATTCGTCGCAGATGAACACGGTCGGTCCGGCAATCAGCTTGCGGACCTCGTGCTGGCTCTTGCCGCAGAATGAGCAATACAGCGTATTCTTTGGGTCGCCGCCGGTAGACTTGGTTGTCATGCCTATCTCACTTTCGTACCGAGCGATCCTGGTGGTGCGGGTTTTTTGATCCGCCCCAGCCCCGAACAGCGGGCTGGTTACCCCACATCATGTAGATCGTACCAAGGCCACTACCAAGATGCATCGATAACGTGATGCCGATTTGTATTGAACACCTGAGTTCCGCTGCAAGCAACAGCTTCCATCAAGGCTCAGGATTACGCTCCCAGATTCAAGCAATTTCCGGTGTTGCGGCGGACGAGCAAAAATCGGGCTTGTCCGCCGCCGCGCACGGGTCCTGCTTTACGCGTCCTTCTTGCCCTCGTCGCGGGCCGGGCGCTGGGATACGACCTCATCGATCAACCCGAATGCCTTGGCCTCTTCCGGCGACAGGAACTTGTCACGCTCCATCGCAGCCTCAATCACTTCCAAGGACTGGCCTGTGTGATTGGCGTACATCTGATTGAGCTTGGCACGCAGCGCCAGGATTTCGCGGGCCTGAATCTCGATATCGGTCGCCTGCCCCTGAGCGCCGCCAGAGGGCTGGTGAACCATGACGCGGGAATTGGGCAGTGAGAAACGTTTGCCCTTGGCGCCGGCCATCAGCAGCATTGAGCCGGCGCTGGCCGCCTGACCGATACACAGGGTCGACACATCGGGGCGGATATATTGCATCGTATCGTACATCGCGAGGCCCGAGGTCACGACGCCGCCGGGCGAGTTGATATAGAGCGAAATATCCTTGCCCGGATTTTCCGACTCAAGGAACAAAAGCTGCGCGCAAACCAGGCTGGAGACCGCGTCATTGATCGGGCCAACCAGAAAAATAATCCGCTCCTTCAGCAGGCGCGAGTAGATGTCGAACGCCCGCTCGCCCCGCGCCGTCTGTTCGACGACCATGGGGACCAGCGTGTTCATGGTATATTCGTATGGGTCGCGCATGCGGTTCACGCCTTCCTTGTCGAGCGCGGGAGACAAAGCGCCCCCGCCGTCCAACGAGATTTAGCGAGTATGGCCGCCCGGTTCAAACCCTTCGGCGCTGCGGATGCACAGATTTTTAAATGAATAGGGCGTGATCTTGGAAGATCACGCCCTAAGCCATTGATCCAAATTGCAGGAAGCTGTGACCTTAGGCTTCCTTAGCGGCCGCCTTCTTCTTAGGAGCTGCCTTCTTCTTTGCCGCCGGCTTCTCAGCCGCAGCTTCAACCGGCTGGGCCGCGTCGGGATCCTGGAACAATTCTTCCGGTGTCACATTGCGATCCTTGATCGAGGCGATCTCGACGATGAAGTCGACAACCTTGTCCTCAAGCAGCGGCGCACGTAGCGAATTCAACGCCTGAGTGTTCTTGCGGTAATATTCCAGCACCTGTTTTTCCTGGCCTGGATAACGCCGTGCCTCCTCGAAGGCGGCGCGGCGCAACTCGTCCTCGGACACTTGCAGATTGTTGATCCGACCAACTTCGGCCAGCAATAGGCCGAGGCGCACGCGGCGTTCGGCAATGCCGCGATACTCGGCCTTGCGCTCATCCTCGGTCTTGCCAGCCATTTCCTCGTCGGTTTCGCCCTGCGCTTCGGCTTCTTTAACCTGCGCCCAGATGGTGTTGAACTCGTCATCCACCATGCCTTCCGGCACCACGAAGTCATGCGCCTTCGCCAAGGCATCGAGTAGACGGCGCTTCAGCTTGAGGCGCGACGCGTTGGCGAAGTCGATCTCCAACTGCCCGCGCACGGCCGCGCGCAGAGCCGCCAGATCCTCGACGCCAAAACCCTTGGCGAATTCGTCGTCAACGGAAACCGGGACTTCTTCGCGCAATTCCTTGGCGGTCACGGCGAACACCGCGTCCTTACCGGCCAGATCGGCGGCCTGGTATTCAGCCGGGAACGTCACCTTGACGTCCCGCGACTGGCCCGGCTTCACGCCGATCAACTGGTCCTCAAAGCCGGGAATGAAACGACCCGAGCCGAGCTCCAGCGGAAAATCGGTCGCCTTGCCGCCGTCAAACTCGACACCGTCAACCGTGCCGACGAAGTCGATCACCAGCGTGTCGCCCTGCTTGGCCGCGCGCGCCTTGGCGACCGGCTCAAATTTCTTGTTTTGCGAGGCGAGCCTGGCAATCCCCTCGTCAATCGCCGCCTCGGTCACCTCGGCCTTCTCGCGCTCGAGACTCAACGACGAGAAATCCATTGGGGCCACTTCGGGCAGCAATTCCAGCGCCATGGTGTATTCGAGGTCGCCGCCTTCGGCGAAGGAGGTCACCTCAATCTTCGGCAACGTCGCCGGACGAAGGCCGCGATCGGCCATCGCGCGCAGCGAGCTGTCTTTCACCGCATCGTCCAAAATCTCGCCCATCACCGACGCGCCATAGCGCTTGCGCAACAGCCCCATCGGCACCTTGCCCGGACGGAAGCCCGGCAACTTAACGGTGCGGGACAAGTCGGTAAGCTTGGCCTCGAGCTTGCGATCGATATCGATCGCCGGCAGCTTGACAGTGAATTGCCGCTTCAAGCCGTCGGCCAGCGTCTCGGTAACCTGCATCTTGATCGATCCTGAATATCGGGGGCGAGTTTGAACCGGTTCCAACCGGCCCAGAAGGACGCCGCAATTAGAAGGTTTAGGCCGCCACGTCAAGCCGGAGGTGGTGCGGGCGAGAGGACTTGAACCCCCACGGCGTTAGCCACTGGAACCTAAATCCAGCGTGTCTACCAATTCCACCACGCCCGCATCGCGCCCGTCTATATCACCTCGTAAACACTCTTGCCAGCGACCGTCGCGTCGAGCAGGCATAGGCGAATAACGCATGAGTCAGCGTTCTGGCCTCAGGTGACTAGTACATTTGATCGCGCCGGAATGTGTCCCGCCCTTAAAGCGGGACTGGATACAATGTCGTGAAGCGATCCAACGACAGAATGCGGCGCTCGCCGCCCATAGCGACGCCACTTGGAAACTTGAGGCTCAGATCAAAGAGAACGTGCGGGATGCCGCTGCGATCGGGATGGATTGACAACACGCATGCCGTGCAAATCGCCCGCCCGCTTGCACGCTGGCGGTATTGACGACCCGGCTCAATCTCGTTCAGCGGACCCAATTTCATCACGCTCCCTAAAATGCCGACAAAAAATCCTTTGAAAACAATCTGACGCCGTATGGATGACATAAGCTTTTATGTGTAAGCGCATGGGAAGCAAGAGGAAATTGTCGGTTATCCAAAGATTCTTTGAATCCGCCCTTGACGCATGCCACTCACACGCTCCGGCAGACGATAGGCTACACGTCGAGCCACTAGTCAAAGATAACAAGCGAATAAGCTTTGTCCCATGCAATCAAGCGCTTGTACCAGCAAGCTTAGATAATAGCGCTTGTGTCGCCGACGTGGCCTGTATAAAAATCAAGCGAATATCTGGGGCGGGTTGACGTTATGAAGAATCTTGGGTTCGAAACCATCGCGCGATCCATGTGGAAGGCGCAGAATGAGGCAAAGGTCATAGACGCGCTGTCATCATTTCTGATGACGGAAGAATATGACCAGTACGAACCAAAAGCGCAGACGCTGGTCAACATGCTGTACGGCCGCGGCTATGTCATCGCTCCCCGCAAACCGGCGACGGCGAATATCGGCGAAGTTCTGCCCGAACTGAAAAAATACAAAGATCACCCGATCGTCGACTCAGTGCGCGAACGGCTCAACCAGCTCTACGTCGCATCGATCCTGCTGGCCAGCAGCGATCTGGGCGATCACGGCTTCCGATCGATTGTCTATGACGTGCTGAATGAGGAGCGCCCGAACGGTGTCGCGACCGAGGCGCTGGAAGTCCGCATGCTGGAGCAGGAAGCAAAATTGATCGAGGAAGATTTGCGCGAGGCGGGCTATCAACTAGTCTCGCGCGTGCCCTCCGCCAGCCTGATCGAGCGGTTGATCAACCAGACGGTCAAGAACTCTGCCATTGCCATCGTCTTTGGCGAAGACCCTGAGCGAATTGGCGAGATGTGTCGCACGATGATCGAGCACGAGCGGGTCCACTGAGACCGTCGAAAAAATCCAAAAAAATCGAACGACGGGCGAACCATTTCGCAGTCGGCGCGTTGGATAGGTAAGGTCGATCGCGCAGACATCAGCTCCCTTCCGCAATCCCCCCCGCTTCCGGAAGGCTTGCCAGATTAAGACGCGCGATCGACCGGCTTTGCTTGAGCCTGTCCGATTGCAAGCGATGCCCAAGTCCGAGATTAGTTGGCAGACGTGATGCGCCTCTATCTCATTATCTAGTTATCCATAAATTCTGTTCATTTCACCGCTGCCCAAGGTAATACCGGCGGTTGGTTGAATGTTGTCGGCTGCTTCGTCAGACCTATCCATGCCCTGAGCCTACCAAGCGGGTCGCGGAATTGGGACAGCATTTGCCGAACCGAGCGCTATCGTCGAATTTCGCTGAATTAATTTATATTCCACGTAAAATGCCGATTGCTAAAGCGGATTAAAATTGCGCAGAATGAATACGTTACTGATCAGGAACGGCGATGCAGATCCTTATTGCGGATGATCATTCCTTATTCAGGGATGGTTTGCGCCACGTCTTATCTACCCTAGCGTCTGAGGTTTCGGTCACCGAAGCCGGATCGCTGGATGATCTGATGGCGGCTCTTAACACCTCTCATCAATTCGAATTGATCATTGTCGATCTCTCGATGCCCGGTATGAATGGGCCGAGCAGCGTTGCCGAGATCAGGCAGCATGCTGCTGAGATTCCGATCGTCGTGATTTCCGCGTCGGAGGAGCATAGCAATGTGCGCGAGGCGCTTGATTCCGGCGCCAACGGCTATATCCCAAAATCGGCCCGCGGCCAGGTGATGCTATCAGCACTGAAGCTCGTTCTGGTCGGTGGCATTTATGTGCCATCACTGATCTTGGAGCGTGATGAAGTGTCGGCGCCGGCGCCCCGTGTCGAGTCGGTCACGCCGAGCAGCCTGAAATCATTGCTAACCGAACGCCAGCTTGATGTTTTGCGCCTGCTCGCTAAAGGCCGCCCGAACAAGGAAATCGCCCGCCAGCTCAATTTGGCCGAAGGCACTGTCCGCGTTCATGTCAATGCTGTGCTGAAGGCGCTGTCGGCGCGCAACCGCACCGAAGCTGCCCTGGTGGCGCGCAACGCCGGCCTATTATAGCGCCCGTCTAAGACAGGCTGAACCCGGCCGCGGTACCGCGTCCCGCAACCGATTTGAAGTGAAATCCCATCCCACCTGACGAAGCCGCGTGCTGGGCGATGGTAAGGCCAAGACCGATGCCGGCAGTGCCGCTCATACGCGCGGCCGATCCGGTGCCGAGCGGCGACAGGCAGAAATCCTGCTCCGCATCCGGAATCCCTGCCCCATTATCCCACACGGCGACCAGCCAGCCACTAGCCCGGCGCCTGACGCCAAGCAGGACACGGCGCGCCTGACCGTGGCGCAACGCATTGTCGATGAGGCACGCGAGGCCGAGCCGAAGTAGCCGTTGATCGACCGTGGCTACTCCGCGCGTGGGGGCGATCGTCACAACCGTTTCTGGTCGCCGCAGGGCATCTGCTCGCTCCCCCACATCGCGCAACAGCTTACCGATATCGGTCGAGGCCGGCGCCGCAGGCGAAGGCTGGAGATCAAGCCGGCTGATTTCGGCCAGGCCCGAGACCATGCGGGACAGCCCATCGACAGAACGCTTCAGCTTGCCAAGCCAGGGCGCGTTCGCCTCGTCACGCACGGCAGCGGGGGCGAGATCAATCAGGAGTCCCAGCGAATGAAGCGGCTGGACTAATTCATGGCGAAGCCCGCGCACGATATAGTCGAAGGGCGGCTTATCCGGTTTTACAGGGTCTGCCATCGCCAAAAGCCTTCAGTCAGCGCCGATCGAGGATCTGAAGCCCGGACGGCGTCGCGATGATCGCCTGGGTGGCGAGGCCGACAAACAGCCCGCTATCGACCACGCCGACAATGCGCGCAAGATCGGCCTCCAGCCGGCCCGCATCAATAATCGATGAAAACCGGCAATCGAGAATATAATTGCCGTTATCGGTGACATAGGCGCAGCCATCGGTACCCTTGCGCAGTGCCACATCGGCCCCCAGCGCCTCGATGCGCGCCCGCGTCGCACACCAGCCGAATTTCACGATCTCAACCGGCACCGGCGCCTTCTCGCCGATCTTTGATACGAGCTTGCTGTCATCGGCCATGATGATCAGCCGGTTGCTGGCGGCAGCGACGATCTTTTCGCGCAGCAGGGCGCCGCCCAGACCCTTGATCAAATCGAGCCGCCCCGGCAGCACCTCGTCAGCGCCATCGATGGTAAGGTCGATGCGTGGATGGGCGCTGAAATCGGTCAATTCGATACCGACCAGCCTTGCCTGGGCTGCGGTACGTTCCGATGTCGGGATCGCAAGAATGCGCAAACCCTCGCGTACGCGGTCGCCGAGCGCGGTCACCGCCAGGGCCGCCGTGGATCCGGTGCCAAGGCCGACGATCATGCCGTCGCGGATTTGCTCGATCGCGGCAAGCGCCGCCTGCTGTTTCAGCGTGTTGCCGTCCGATATGCCCACGCCTACTCTCCCGAGGGTCTGATCGGTTCAAATTGAACCGTGAATTAGACCCTAATAATATGGAATAGGGAGCGATTCACGTTTCAGGCCGCTTCAACCTGAAACCATCGCGCCCTAGCGCAAAACCGACGCCATGAGACCGAGTTTGGTCGGGAATTTCAAGCCGGTTACATCAAATCCAGCAGATGCGCCAAAGCACCGGCAACGTCCTGGCCGAGATGCAGGCGCAGAACCCGACGCCCGCGCTCGACCAAAACCTTGAGATCGCCCTGCGCCTGAGCCGCCTCCACCACGTTGAAGCTGAAGCGGCTGCCCGGTACGGCCAGCGTCTGAGGATGATCACAGGTGAATTGCAGGAACACACCCGAGGCTGGACCGCCCTTATATCCCTGCCCCGTCGAATGCAGAAAACGCGGGCCAAAGCCGACCGACGTCGCCACCTGGAACCGCGTCAGCAGCTTTGTCCGCATCGCCTGGAGGGACGCGACCGTGTCGGCGTTCTGATCGAGATAGGCGAGCAGTGCGGCATAGTCGCCCGGTTGCAGCCGGCTGAGATGGGCGCCGAGATAGGCGCTCAAGGTCTTCTCAGGGGCAATCGCCGCCAATTCCGCTGCATTGCGTGGGTCAGCGAACAGGGAAATGCCGGCCTCGACCAACAGCGGCTCCTCGCTTGGCAAGACACCGTCGCGCTCGAAGCGGGATGTCAATTCCCGGGTCTTGATCTTGCTTGCCTCGACATCGGGCTGATCAAACGGATCGATGCCGATAACAGCGCCGGCCACCGCCGTCGCAATCTCCCAGCGGAAGAACTCCTGGCCGAGTTG
>CAIZEE010000014.1 GCA_903931835.1 uncultured Elstera sp. | reverse complement strand
CCCCGGCATTCATCGCCTCCCATAGTGCCCTGTCTGGAGATATGGGACCCTTGCGGAGCGGCCCACAAGGCGTTTCCGCCAGCTTTTGGGACAAAACCACCAGATCCTCGCCGAACCGTGGTCGCCAGCAATCGGCCAAAAAGCTGAATTCGTTGAGCATCCCCACCAAGCTGCGGTTCGCGGTCTTGGCATAAGCGACCTCGGCCATGCGCCAGATTTCCTGCGCGATGGCATCGGCGCCTATCCCGTGCGCCTTCAACACCAGCGCCAATTGCTTGGGGAAACGCCGTGCCAGCGTCACCGCCGGAGACAACGGCATCAGTACCGGCAGCAGGGTGCTTTCGGACACCAGCAAGGCCACCTGTGGTTTCCAGAAAAGGGCTGTCGCATACCAATTGCCCAGCAGTGTGTCGCTGCTGGGCTCACGCTGAGCAAGATCAGCCTTGATCCGATCGCGCAGCTTTTGCGTGCAATGCAGAGTGAACATTGCTGGAAGAAGTAGAGGGATTTACCTGACATTTCCAGCCAAGCTTATCGCCCTCGTTCCAGTCGTTCAATGCGATAAATCGGCCTCCTAGAACTTGCCGTTCATACATCTGATCTTTTTGCCATTTTGACGTCACCCCCAACCTTCATCCAGCTTCGATTGGAGGGTCGGCTCGCAATCGATTCAGCAGCATGATCCGGCTCTCCCTCGCGGCTGGGGGATGGGGGACGTTTCAGATTTTCCGAGCATGCAGTTCTCCGGCCGAAATCGCCAAGTGCCGTCAATTGCAGATAAGTTCCTGTTCTTGATAAAGCCCGTTAGCTGAGGAGGTATCTTTACAACACCTCGACCATGTCCACGGCGCGATGTTCGCATGCGCTGATTTCCGCGGCGGTACCGATCGCCACCGCCATCAGTCCGTCATGGGCCGTGACAATAACCGGCCCTTCTCCGCGCACTGCCCGCGCAAAAGCTTCATGCTGGTAATAGGTGGCACCGTGATGCGAACCGGCATCGAGCGCGGCCTTGTCAACCACGACAAGGGTGCGTTCTACCGCCTTTGGCCCGCGCCAATCGACGCGGGGTGAAAAGATCAGGTCACCTGGCGGAATCAGCACGTCAAGCCGTGCCGCATCGCCGGTGGCGCTCATGTCCTCCTGATGCTCGGCCCCTTCGGCGAACATGCACAGGTCGAGCATTGCGCGCACGCCATTGGCGAAGTCGATGGTGGTGAAGCTGTTGTCGATGATATCTGGCCGTTGGCCATCATAGCGCTCGTCCAGATGGTTCACGTCCATCGCTCCCGAGCAATAGACCCGCACCGGTTCCGCGCCGATGATCAGCCGCATCAGGTCGAAGAAATGGCAGCATTTTTCGACCATCGTGCCGCCGGTGTTGCGGGCAAAGCGGTTCCAGTCGTGTACCTTGTTGAGGAACGGAAAGCGATGCTCGCGGATCGTCAACATCTGCAAGCGCCCGACGCGGCCGCCCTGGACCTGCGCGATGAACTCCGCCGCGGGAGGTGAAAAACGGTATTCCATGCCGGTCCAGAACGGGCGACGATGCGATGCGGCCTGTTGGGTGGCCCAGCGCGCGTCGGCCATGGTCGTGCACAGCGGCTTTTCGCACAGGATCGCGACAT
>CAIZEE010000013.1 GCA_903931835.1 uncultured Elstera sp. | reverse complement strand
TGCGGCTTCTGCACCCCCGGTTTTGTCATGTCGATATATGGGCTGTGGCTTGATGGGCAGGTGGCAGACCGGGATCAGGTGAACGACGCGATTGCCGGTAATCTCTGTCGCTGCACCGGCTATCGCCCGATCGTCAACGCGGCGCTCAGCGTCTGTTCGGCACCCCGTCCGGCGCGGGCGGGATCGGCCGCGTTGCTCGCCGATATCCGCCCCGACGACATGCTCAGCTATGGCGAGGGCGATCGGCGCTTTTTCGCACCCACCAGCATTGCGGAGTGCGCCGAGCTGTATCAAGCCCATCCCGACGCCCTGCTGGTCGCGGGCGGGACCGATGTCGGGCTATGGGTGAATAAGCAGTTCCGGCATATCGAGACGATGATTTATCTCGGCCATGTGCCCGAGCTCAACCGGATCGCGACGGTAGATGGCACGCTGATGATCGGTGCCGCCGCCCCTCATGCCGATGCGCTGGAGATGCTGGAAGCGTTCGAGCCTGATCTCGGCCCGCTGATGCGCAGGTTCGGATCGGCGCAGATCCGCAATTCCGGGACGATGGGCGGCAATGTCGCGAACGCCTCGCCGATCGGCGACACGCCGCCGGTGTTGCTCGCTCTCGACGCGACGCTGGTGTTGCGCTGTGGCGATACCGAACGCTTGATGCCGATCGACCAGTTCTTTGTAGGCTATCGCAAGACGGCGCTCGCCAAGGGCGAGTTTATCACCCGTATTCTTATTCCGGCGGCACAGCCCGGCCGCCAGTTCCGCTGCTACAAGATCTCAAAGCGCGTCGATCAGGATATCTCCGCCGTGTGCGGCGCCTTCGCGGTTCGCCTTGAGGCGGGCCGCGTTGCCGATATCAGAATTGCCTTTGGCGGCATGGCGGAACGCCCGAAGCGCGCGGCCAAGGCTGAGGCGGCGTTGCTAGGCGGCGACTGGAATGAGCCAGCGATAGCCGCCGCGATATCTGCCCTGGCGGAGGATTTTCAGCCGCTTTCGGACCAGCGTGCCAGCGCCGCCTATCGGCTGTTGGTCGCCGGCAATCTGCTGCGCAAGTTCTACCTCGAAACCTCCGATGCCAGCGGCCCGACACGGGTTCACCGATTGGCGGAGCTCGTCTGATGGCAAACGTCGTCGGCACCGCGACCCCGCATGACAGCGCGCCCAAGCATGTGCGTGGCGATGCGCTGTATATCGACGATATGCCGGAGCCTAGAGACCTGCTGCATGCCGCGATCGGGCTTGCTCGCTGTGCTCATGGCCGCGTGTTGAAGCTTGATCTCGACGCGGTGACAAAGGCGCCCGGCGTCCACAGCGTGATGACCGCGCGCGATCTGCCGGCGAGCAATGATATCGGCCCCGCTCTGCCGGGCGATCCTGTTTTTGCTGATGGTCTGGTCGAGTATTGGGGGCAATCTCTGTTTGCCGTCGCAGCGGACAGTATGCTGAACGCTCGGCGGGCGGCGACCAAAGCGGTCGTCGAGTACGAGGAACTGCCGGCGCTGCTCTCGATCGAGCAGGCGCTCGCCGCACGCGACTTCGTCATCCCGACAAAGACCATGGAGCGTGGTAATCCGGAGGCGGCACTTTCCGGCTCGCCGCACCGCCTGTCCGGCCGGCTCGCGATTGGCGGTCAGGATCATTTCTACCTTGAAGGCCAGATCGCCATGGCAGTGCCGGGCGAGGATGGCGACATGCTGGTCTATAGCTCCACCCAGCATCCAAGCGAAGTGCAGCATCTGGTGGCGAAGGTGCTGGGGCTGCCCGATCACGCGATCCAAACGCGGGTGCGCCGGTTGGGCGGCGCCTTTGGCGGCAAGGAGACCCAAGCTGCGATCGTCGCCTGTGTCGCGTCTTTGCTGGCCCAGCGGACCGGACGACCGGTAAAGCTTAGGCTCGACCGCGACGACGACATGATGCTGACCGGCAAGCGGCATGATTTCATCATCGATTACGATGTCGGGTTCGATCAGACCGGGCGCATTCTCGGCGCTGATTTCATGCTGGCGTCACGCTGCGGCATGTCGCCTGATCTGTCCGGGCCGATCAATGACCGGGCGATGCTGCATATCGATAATTGCTATTATCTGGAGAATGTCCGGGTCGTCTCTCATCGCTGCCGCACGCATACCGTCTCGAACACGGCGTTCCGGGGATTTGGCGGGCCGCAGGGAATGATCGCCATTGAATATGTGATCGACGAGATCGCCCGATACCTCCGGCTCGATCCGCTCACCGTGCGCAAGCGCAATTTTTACGGCATCGATGAGCGCAACGTGACGCCCTACGGCATGGTGGTTGAGGACAACATCATGCCGAAACTGGCGGCCAAGCTCGAAGCCTCATCCGACTATCAGGCGCGCCGCCGCGCGGTCGATGCGTTCAATGCCACCAGCCCCTGGATTAAGAAGGGTCTGGCAATGACGCCGGTCAAATTCGGGATCTCCTTCACCATGACCTTCCT
>CAIZEE010000012.1 GCA_903931835.1 uncultured Elstera sp. | reverse complement strand
GCAACTGGCCGCCTTGGAGATCACCGACCGGGTCGATACCGCACGGATGCCCGAAATGCTGGAAAGCCTGCGCGCCTCGGTTAAGCGGACCGCCGAGGTGTTGGAGCATCTGCTCTGGCACGCCAGCCGCTCGAAGAAGAAATAATCCCCTATTCCGCCAGAAACGCCAGCACGGGCTTCAATGATCTCTCGAACGCTTCCTCCTGCGGCACATGTCCTAATTCAGGCAGCTCGACGAGACGGGCGTTCGGGATCGTGCGGAGATAATCGGCCGCATTAGTGAACGGTATCATGTTGTCCTGCCTGCCCCAGAGCAGCAGCGTCGGCGCTTTAATGCGGCGCAAATCCGCCTCCGGGTTGTGCACCACGACTTGGCCCAACCGGTCGATAATGGCGCGACGGACGCCCGGTGCCAGCATCATATCCCGGTAGCGCGTCACAACGGCGTCGGATAACCGCGCCCGGTCGCCGAAAGCCGGCGCCAGACTGGCCCTCACCAGCAGCTTTGGCAGCACATAAGGCAGCAGTCGCATGGCAAACGGCACATCGACCGGCTTTTCGTATTCGAAACCCGGACTGGCAAAACCGTCCGGCGAGATCAGCACCAGCTTGTCGACCAGCGCCGGGTATGCGGCAGCGAATTGCCAGGCGAGTTTTCCACCCATCGAGTTGCCGATCAGGGTCGCCTGCCGGACATCGAGCCGTTCGAGCAATGCTTTGAGCACCGCAATGCTGCGGCTATCGGAATAGTCGCCGGTCGGATCAGGGCCGGTCAGCCCGAAGCCAGGCAAGTCATATAGGATCACCCGATACTGCATGGCGAGCGACCCGACCCAACCGTCGAAGGTCAACCAAGTGTCGCCGAAGCCATGCAGCAGAACGATGGCGGGCGCATCTTGGGGACCGACCTGGACGACATGGAGCCTTATCCCTGCGGCCGTCACATAATCGTCCGCCGAAACGCCGTATTTCGCCTCCAGCTCCGCGCGGGAAAGGTCCGGCTGATAGAGCAGCCCTGCCGCGACGATCAGCACCAGAAGGCTGACGCAGAAAACGAACGTCAGCACTTTCCTTGCGGCCTTCCCTGCCTGGCCGACCCTACCCCGCCCCTTCTCGCCAGCGTGCGTTGGAGCGTCGATATCAGGCCGCGCGCTTCAGGTTTCGGTTGGTCCAGATCGCCGACAGCGCCTGCACCAGATGCTGAATATCCGCCTCGGTGTGCACCGGCGATGGCGTGATGCGCAGACGTTCGGTCCCGCGCGGCACCGTCGGATAGTTGATCGGCTGGACATAGACGCCGAACCGGTCGAGCAATTCGTCGCTGATCTGCTTGCAGACGACCGGATCGCCGACCATCACCGGCACGATATGGCTTGGATTCTCCATATGCGGCAGGCCAGCGGCATCAAGTTGTTGGCGTACCTGGCGCACGACATATTGATGGCGCTCACGCTCCGCCTGGCTCGCCTTCAAATGCCGAATGCTGGCGAGCGCCCCGGCCGCGACCGCTGGCGGCAGCGAGGTCGTGAAAATAAAGCCAGACGCAAAGCTGCGGACATAGTCGCATAAGGCCCGGGTGCCGGTGATATAGCCCCCCATCACGCCGAACGCCTTGCCAAGAGTGCCCTCAATCACGGTTACCCGGTCGGCAACGCCATCGCGCTCGGAAATGCCGCCACCATGATCGCCGTACAAGCCGACGCCATGCACCTCGTCGAGATACGTCATCGCGCCATACTGTTCCGCGACGTCGCACAAATCGCCAATCGGAGCGACGTCGCCATCCATCGAATAGACCGATTCAAACATCACCAGCTTCGGCCGCCGCGGATCAATATCCGCCAGCTTGCGGGCCAGATCGGCCGGGTCGTTATGCGCAAACATCACCTTATCGCAGCGCGAATGGCGCACGCCCTCGATCATCGAGGCATGGTTCAACGCGTCGGAGACGACCACGCAGTTGGGGATGCGCGCCGCAAGGGTGCTCAGCGAGGCCCAGTTCGACATGTAGCCGGAATTGAATAGCAGGGCCGCTTCCTTACCATGCAGTTCGGCCAACTCGCGCTCGAGCAGCACATGATAATGGTTGGTCCCGGCGATGTTGCGCGTACCCCCTGCACCCGCCCCGCATTGGTCGAGCGCGTGGTGCATCGCGGCCAGAACGGATGGATGCTGGCCCATGCCCAGATAGTCGTTCGAACACCACACCGTTACTTCCGAGCGCTGCCGACCGCGCGTATAGGTTGCCTTCGGGAACGAACCCGCGCGCCGTTCCAAATCCGCAAACACGCGATACCGGCCCTCACGATGCAAACCGTCGAGTTCGCTGCGAAAGAACGCTTCGTAATCCATAGTCCCCTCCGTTTTTCCAATACTTGTTTTGAGTGCGGTGCGTGCGGGTCGTGTCTTGTCGTTGTCGGTCAGGTCTTCAGCGTTTCGGCATCATGGTGATGCCCCCTTCCAGCGTCAGAAGGACTGGGCTGGCGGTCTTGAGCGGATGCCGCGCACGGTCGGCAGACCAGAGCGGCTCAACATTGTCAGGCAAGGGCGCCGGCGGCGCTGCATGAGTCTTCAAACCCCAGCTCCACAAGGCGGCGGTCGGCAGCGGCAGCACCAGAAGCCAGTGCTCCAGCACCGCAAGCACCACGATGGTGGCAAGAAACGACGCAGATACTGCCGCGAACCCGGTCGACTCGATCGCCCAGCTGACGAGAAGGGCTGCGGCCAAGGTCGAGACCGTGACCGAAACCGGAAACAACAGGTTCATCGGTTTGGCCGTTAGATAGGCGCTCAGGAATTTGAGATGATCGGGCAGAAATTCTTCGTTCAGATTGCGCACGCCAAGAAACACGTTGAGCTTCGCGCTAACCTGCATCAGCCACAGGACCGCGAAGGTCCAGCATCCGAGCTGATTGGGCTGGTGCCTGGCAAACGCAATCAGCAGGCAGGCGACGAGAAGGCTGGCGAGCTCGTGATAGAGCGTCGTCTCCGTTGCATGGACGAAGTGCCGCCAGCCGGTAGTGCCCTCCTCGGCGGACTTGCGCGGCCCCGCAAGAAATCCGGTGTAAAATCCCATTTCCAGCCAGCCCCAAATGATGAGGCCGCCGGTGAAGCTCGCATAGGCGCCGCTGATCGAGGTATCGGCGCCAAGCTTGACGACGGCGTAAAGCGACGCGGCGGCAAGGGCCGTGGCCGCAGCGAACGACCAGGCGAAGGTGCGCCGGGGCAGACCGTCGAGATACAGGATGGCGACCGTGCTGAACCACCACACGAACAAGGCATAAACGATCGGCCATCCATAAAGCGCCATTGGTGATCCCCCTACCAGGCCGGAAGCAGACGAATCTTGGCCGGCACCTGATTCGGCTTGGCCGGCAGCAGGAACAAACCAACGAAATTTGCCGCCACGGCGGCCGTGCAGCCAAGACGGCGAAGCCACGAGCCAATCCCCGGCTTGGAGCGCGTTGCTGCGATCGCGTCGCCCAATTGGCGTATGCGTTCGAGCCGGGCAAAGAAGCGTGGATCGTCGATATTGGGCGTCAGCGGGAAGACTTGCTGACAGATTTCCGAGGTGATGCGGAACACCGTGCGGTCGTATTCGGTGGGGTCGATCCCGAGAGCGGCATGGAACACCGGCCGGGAATGGTCACGCACATACATCGTGGCGAAGACAGCGAGCAGGAAAAACCGGATCCATAGCCGGTTGACGCCGCTTAGCAGTTTGGGGTTGGCGCGCATCAGCAACGCGAACGCCTCGCCATGACGGAACTCGTCGGCACACCAGTTCTCAAACCATTTGAAGATCGGGTGGAAGCGCCGATCCGGGTTGCGTTCCAGATGGCGATAGATCGTGATGTAGCGGGCGTAGCCGATCTTCTCCGACAAATAGGTCGCGTAGAAGATGAATTTGGGCCGGAAATACGTGTATTTCTTCGCCTTGGTGAGGAAGCTCAGATCAACGCCGACGCCGAAATCCTTCAGCGAGTCGTTGATGAAGCCGGCATGCCGCGCCTCGTCCCGCGTCATATAGGCGAACAGCGCCTGGATATCGGGGTTGGTCACGCGCTTCTTGATCTCGGCATAGAGCACGCATCCGGAAAATTCAGCCGTGACCGAACTCACCAGGAAATCGATGAATTCCCGGCGCAATTCATCCGGCAGGGCGGCGGGATCGAAACGATCGAAATCCTCGTTGCGGGTGAAATGGCGCACATTAACGTCGCGGTCGAGCTCGGCGAGCAGCTCGTCCCATTCGGCGCGCACCGCCGAGACGTCGAGCCGGTCCATCTCAGCAAAATCGGTCGTATAAAATCGCGGGCTCAGAACTGTATCAGCCTGTGCCATCCGCGTCGTTTCGTTGACGGTACCTGTCGCCATTATGGCCTCCTCGTCGATGAAAACCCGACTTCATAGAGCTCGGTAATCGCTGCCAGCGAGGTCAGCCTGATCCAGAACTGCGCCAGTCGGCCGGCTCGGGTTACCGTCGCAGGACAGCGGCAGGAAACGCGCTCGCCGAATTTGACCTGCGCCGGCAGATTGTGGACCAGCACCTGGTCACCGGGATTGATCTGGGTCAGTTCGGGCACAGCATGGGCGTGAAAACTCGCCTGTGTCTGCTCGATATCGACCGCGCAGAAAATCTCCTCGATGCGTTGATGTCTCATGGCGCTACCGCCTCGAAACCCGCCGGCTCGACGACCTTGAGGCCGATCAGCTTGGCGAAAGCGCCGGCATTGGTTGGCCCGAACGCCTCCAGATCAACGCGCCGGCCGACCGCCGGGTCCTCCAGCGTCAGGCTGCCATCAGACCAGACCGTCAGCTTGAACGGCGTGTTGCGGCCGATTTCGTGCTGATTGCGGTCGCGCGCCAGGGCCCGCATGGTGCCGCGCAGAAAGCCGTTCGTGCCAGCACCGACGATCGTGGTCGGTTCGACAGAACCATCCTCGTAAACCGCGACGGCGCCGTTCGCGCGATCTTCAAACCGCAACTCATGTTGCATGACGATCGAAGCCTCGGGCGCCAGGCTCGCCATACCTGTCAGACGCCCCGCCGTGGCGAAAATCAGGGCGGCAGCGACCAGCGTGCCGGCGCCGATTAGCGGCGCACGCGGAAAGGGGGTATCGGCGTGATGGGCGCTCATGAGCTTCCTCCTTATGCTGCCGACGGACGGATATCGAGGGCGCGGTCGTCAAGCGCCATGGGAGCCGGACGCGCTTTGGCGATCCGCGGCGCTGCCGGGCCGCCGGCCAGGGCGTCGGCTAGAAGTTCGGCGACTTCGACGACGTCGGACAAACAGCGCAGGCTCGGTTCCGCGCGTTTCAGACGCCACGGGCGGACATGCGGCCACATCACCAGATAGGCGATGTTATTGCCGGCCAGCAGCGTTAAGGCGATCTCGCCGGTGCCATCCGCATAGGATCTGATACCGACGCTCTCGATCAGCTTGAACGGCACGTTGATCGTCATCGGGAAGGCGATGCCGATGCGGAATACCACGCGGTGGTTGGTGATCGTGTACAGCGTTGTCCGTGACGCGAGCCAGCCCAGAATGGCAACCAGGGCAAGCGCCACCGGGACCAGCCCGAGCAGCGGCAGCAGCGATTGCGTCGCCCAGCCGAGGGGATCGTCCGAGCGCACCATCGAGGCCGCACACCACGCGATGAGCACTGCGAAATAGATCGCGAGCTTGCGTGCATGAAAGCCGTGGACGGCAAAGCTCCGCCAGTTCGGTCGGCCTTGCCACAAGATCGTCTCACCCGGCGGCAGCGCCTCGGGCAGGCCCGGCACGGGCTCGGTATCGTGCTCTCTCACCATCATAACACTGGTCCCAGGCGTGAAGGTTTCGCATAAAGCTTGCCGCCGCCGTAATAGGCGGAGATCTGGTCTTCCTCGCGGAAGGTCACCTGATCGGCATGTTTGGTGGCAGGCACCTCGCCGAACTGGCTGCCCAGGATGGAGGCGACCTTAACGGCGCCAGCTTTGGCGTCGATGCGGGTCAGCGGCACCGGAACCAGCACCGCACGTGGGCCGGACGGCCCGGCGACCTCGACTTCCAGATAGCGCGCGATCACTTCGGCACGGTCTACCCAGAGATCGAGAACCTTGCCCGCAACCGCGCCATCGGCGCCGATCACCTTGAAGCCCCTTGGATCGGGATCTTCGCCATCAATCCAGAAATCGCTGGCAACGCGGAGCGGCACGATCTTCACATGCCCCTCGGCGGTGAGATCGGGCACGTCATGGCGATTGGCGAAGGATGCCGGACCAACGCCCGACAGCAGCGGATTGCCGGTCGGATGCAGGGGAGCACCCAGCCAGGGGCCGGTGCGAACGGCGTTGAACGGACCCTCAGCGGCTTCCGTACGAGGTGCGGTTTGCGTGCTGCCATCGCTGAGCAAGAAAACCTTCGGCTTCGGCATCCAAGGGAAGCCCGCTGTGACGGGTTTGCCGGTGCGTTCAGATTGCAACGGATACCCCTCGCGTCGATCCTCCAGGCGCAGATACCAGATCAGCCCGGCGAAAAAGATCCAGAAGGCGTAGAGCGTGAGTTGGGCCACGTCGATATAGCTGGTGATGGCTCCGGCGTGCATGGAATCACCTCGTCAAGTAAGAGAGGACATGCGCGGTTCGGCCAGTCCGAACCGTGCTGATTGATCGCTAGTGCGGAGACGAACGAGCGGTCCGATAGCGATCAGGGTGGCAAATAGAAGAGCGATTTCGATGTGATAGACGACGCTGTATCCGGTCGCCGGGTTGGTTAGGGCCTCGCCCAGCGCGCCTTGCATGGCGAACCAGCCGACGACATCGCGCATGATCCCGCCGAGCGCGATCGCGGCACCTGCGGCAGACGCCTGAACCGCACCCCAGGCGCCGATGACGAGGCCGCTGCGACTGGCATCGGCCAGTTCCATCGACGCAGTCAATGTCCCGACCGCGAACAAGCCGCCGCCAAAACCGATCAGCCCGACACCGACCGCGAAGATCAGAGCCGACTCAAGCGGCTCGGCAAAAATGACTGCTGAGAAAGCAAACAGCCCAACGACAGTGCCAAGTGCGGCGACGCGATAAGGGTCGATTTTGCGGCCGAGCATCCGGGCGGAAAGCGCAAACCCGGTGAGGCCGCCGGCCGCAAGCAAGGCAGTCAGAGCGGTTGTCGCACCGACTGGCAGATGCAGGATCTGACCGCCATAGGGTTCAAGCAGCACATCCTGCATGCTGAAACCCATCGAGCCCAGACCAACCGCGACCAGATGACGGGTAACCGGAATAGCCTCCCGGAACCGCGCCCAGGATTGACGGAAACTGGGCTGCGGCTCTGCCATGCTGGTGCGCGACGGATCGCGCGCTTCCTGCTTCCAGAGCGCGAAGAGATTGATGAGCAAGGTCGCAAGACCGGCGCCTTGCGTCACCTGGATCAGCCGGATCTCGCTGAAACTATGGAGCAGCGCGCCGAAGGCGAGCGCGCTTATCACCATGCCGACCAGCAGCGTGCCGCACAGAAAGGCGACGACACGCGGCCGGGCACTTTCGGGCGCCAAATCGCTGGCAAGTGCCAGACCCACGGTCTGGGTGGTGTGCAGCCCGGCGCCGACCAGCGTAAAGGCGAGGCCAGCACCGATCTGGCCGATGATGACCGGTCCATTGGTGTCGCCCGATAGCACGATCAGCGCGAACGGCATGATCGCCAGGCCGCCGAATTGCAGCAGCGTGCCGAT
>CAIZEE010000011.1 GCA_903931835.1 uncultured Elstera sp. | reverse complement strand
GCTACGCGCTCGCTCAATACTGCGGCACTTCATGCGGGCGCAGATCGAATAATAGCACCTCGGCGTCATCCCCCTGACTGAAGTCGAGTTCCCGCACCTGGCGCACCCGGGCACCGTCGCCGGCCGACAGGCGTTCGTTATTGACGGTGTCGCCCGAATGAATGCCGGCTTCCTCGATATGCTCCATGATGCCGGCGACGACGACTTCCGTGCCGTCAGCCACCGCATCGACATCAACCTCGATCGCGTCGCGCAGATAGAAATCGACCAGCACCGGGTTCTTGCCGGATGCGCGCACCGCATTGGTCATGTAGCGGCGCAGGCCCTCGACATTATGGACGATTTCCATTGCCCGCCCGCCCAGCACGTAAGATGGGCGGAGCACAACCGGATAGCCGATCTCGGCGGCAACCGTCTCCGCCTCTTCGGTCGAACGGGCAATACCGTTGCGCGGCTGGCGCAGGCCCAACTCGTGCAGCAGAACCTGGAAACGCTGGCGATCCTCGGCCAAATCGATCGCATCGGGCGAGGTGCCAAGGATCGGGATGCCGGCCTTCTCCAGCGCTGCCGCCAGTTTCAGCGGCGTCTGACCGCCCAATTGGACGATGGCGCCTAAGAGTGTGCCGCGCTCCTGCTCGCCCTTGGCCAGCGCGATCACGTCCTCGGCCGTCAGCGGCTCGAAATAGAGCCGGTCCGAGGTGTCGTAATCGGTCGACACGGTTTCCGGATTGCAATTGACCATGATCGATTCGATCCCGGCCTCGCGCAGCGCATAGGCGGCGTGAACGCAGCAATAATCGAACTCGATGCCCTGGCCGATGCGGTTGGGCCCGCCGCCCAGGATAATCGCCTTGCGCTTGGTTGAGACATCCGCCTCGTTCTCGCCCAGCCGCCCGCTATCAGGCTCGTAGGTCGAATACATATAGGGCGTGTCGGAGGCGAACTCGGCGGCGCAGGTGTCGATGCGCTTATAGACGGGTTTCACACCCAGCGTCTGGCGCAACTCATAGATTTCTTCTTCCGTGGAGCCGCTCAGGGTCGCCAGCCTGGCATCGCTGAAACCATGTGATTTCAGGCGCATCATCGGCTCGAAACTCTGCGGTAGCCCGTCGCTGCGGATCGTCGCCTCGATGGTGATCAGATCGTGCAATTGGCGCAGGAACCATTTGTCGATCCGGCAGACGCCATAGATCTCATCGATGCTGAGGCCAAAGCGCAGCGCCTGCGCCACCACCCGCAACCGATCCGGCGTCGGGGCCGCCAGCGCGGCGCGGATGGCATCGCGATTGGCGCCGTTATTGGCGTTGGCGATCTCGATCTCATCCAGGCCGGTCAAGCCGGTCTCCAGACCGCGCAAAGCCTTTTGCAGCGATTCGCCGAAGGAACGGCCGATCGCCATGACCTCGCCGACCGATTTCATCGAGGTCGTGAGGTTGGTGTCGGCACCCGGAAACTTCTCGAAGGTGAAGCGGGGGATTTTGGTGACGATATAATCGATGGTCGGCTCGAACGACGCCGGAGTGACGCGAGTGATATCGTTCGCGAGCTCGTCCAGCGTGTAGCCAACGGCGAGCTTGGCCGCGATCTTGGCGATCGGGAAGCCGGTCGCCTTGGAGGCGAGCGCTGAGGAGCGCGATACGCGCGGGTTCATTTCGATAACGATCATGCGTCCGTTATCGGGGTTGATCGCGAATTGCACGTTCGAGCCGCCGGTATCGACGCCGATCTCGCGCAGCACCGCGATCGAGGCGTTGCGCATAACCTGGTATTCTTTGTCGGTCAGGGTCAGCGCCGGGGCCACGGTCATCGAATCGCCGGTATGGATGCCCATCGGATCGATGTTCTCGATCGAGCAGACGATGATGCAGTTATCGGCGTGGTCGCGCACGACCTCCATCTCGAACTCTTTCCAGCCCAGCACCGATTCCTCGATCAGCACCGAGTTGACCGGCGACAGGCGGAGGCCGCCCGAGACGATGTTGATGAACTCTTCGCGGTTATAGGCGATGCCGCCGCCCTGGCCGCCCAGCGTGAAGGACGGGCGGATGACCGTCGGCAGCGCGATACGCTCCAGCGCCGCCAGCGCTTCATCGAGCGTCGAGGCCAAGGCAGAGGCGGGCGTATCAAGCCCGATCTTGGTCATCGCGTCGCGGAACAGCAGCCGGTCCTCGGCCTTGGCGATTGCATCGCGCTTGGCGCCGATCAGCTCGACGCCGAGCCGGTCAAGGACACCCTGATCG
>CAIZEE010000010.1 GCA_903931835.1 uncultured Elstera sp. | reverse complement strand
TGAAATCCAACTGGCGGCCGACCCGGATCGCGGCCATGTCTTCACCGACCGGTTGCTGCACGCACGCGGATTGTCGGAGACGATGGTGCTGGGTGCGGAAACGATCCGCCCGCTGCTCAAACGCCTGCTGCCCGATATCGAGTTCATCAGCCGGCCGCGCTTCTCATCGCTCACCCATACCGAGCCTAAGAAACTGTCACGGCTACCGAGGCGCTCTGCCGTCGTCGCGTTTTCGGCGAGCGATGTTTATGCGCTGGCGGAATTGATGCGCCGTCAATATGGCGGCTGCGCGGTCGTACTGGGGGCTCTCAGTCCGCGGGCCCGCAACGCGCAGGTGGCGCTCTATCAGACCGGCGAAGTCGATTACATGGTCGCCACCGATGCGATTGGCATGGGTCTCAACATGGATTTGGACCATGTCGCCTTCGCCCGGCTGTCGAAATTCGACGGTATCCGGCCTCGTCGGCTGAGCGCACCGGAAATCGCCCAGATCGCCGGCCGCGCCGGCCGGCACATGCGCGATGGCACCTTCGGCACGACGGCCGATCAAGGCTCGCTCGATCCCGATCTGATTGAGGCGATCGAGACCCATCGTTTCGACCCGCTGCAACATCTGTTCTGGCGCAATCCCGATCTTCAGTTCCGCACGCTCAAGCATTTGTTGACCAGCCTTGATGGCGCGCCACCCTCACGATTGCTGAGACGCAAGGGCGATGCCGATGACCATCAGACACTGCTTACGCTCAGCCGTGACCCGGCCGTGATCGCGCGGGCAAATTCGGCCGACGCGGTGCGGCTGCTCTGGGAAGTCTGCCAGATCCCCGATTTCCGCAAGACGCTGACCGATGCGCATAGCCGCCTGCTGACCAAGCTTTATGCCTATCTGACGGAGGGTAAGGGGCATCTGCCGGTTGACTGGATCGCGGGCCAGATCGCGCGGCTCGACCGCAGCGACGGCGATATCGATCAGCTCAGCATCCGCCTGGCCTATATCCGCACCTGGACCTATGTCTCGCATCGCACCGACTGGGTCGCCGATGCAGAGCATTGGCAGGACCGCACGCGCGCGATCGAGGATCGGCTGTCGGACGCGCTGCATGAAAAGCTGACGCAACGCTTTATCGATCGACGCGGCGCTCATCTGGTCAGGCGGCTGCAAAGTGCCGAGACCCTGTTGGCCGGCGTCCGCCGGGACGGCACGGTGATCGTTGAAGGTCACCCGGTCGGCCATCTGGTCGGGCTTGAGTTCAAACCGGATGCCGGGGTCGAGGGCGAAGAGGCGCGCCGTTTGCTGAGTGCGGCCAGACGGGCGCTGGCGCCGGAAATGATCACCCGTGTTCGATCCTTGATCGAGGCGGGCGATGACGAGTTCACTGTGACGGACGGGAATGCGCTGACCTGGCGCGGCACCAAAATTGGCCGTCTAATCGCGGGCGCGTCTCCGCTTGACCCCGCCATCGATGTCGTACGGGTTGAGTTCCTGGAACCAGTTGCGCGCGAGCAAATCCGCCAGCGCCTCGCGCGTTTCATCCGTCAGCGCATTGACGCCGCATTGGCGCCGCTGATCGCACTGACTGAGGCTCCTCTGACTGGCGCTGCGCGGGGCCTCGCTTTTCAACTGGCGGAAGGATTGGGTTCGGTCGACCGGATTCAGGTGGCGGCATTGCTGGACGCGCTGACACCTGAAGAGCGGCGGCAGTTGAAGGAATTAGGATGCCGGTTCGGCACGGTGACGCTGTATCTGACGGCGATCCTGTCCCGCAAGCGAGCACGACTCTGCGGCCAACTTCTTGCAGTTCATCAATCAATCCGGCCCGTGCCGACCGTGCCCAAGGCGCTCGCGCAAATGGCAGCGCCGGGCGTGTCGGCTGCCTGGTATCAGGGGATCGGGTTCCGGCGCTTTGGCGATGCGATCCTGCGCGTCGATCGGATTGAGGCACTGGCCCAGGAGGCCCGGCGGCTGGCGCGATCAGGCGAATTTACCGCGAACGAGGCGCTGTTGACGCTCGGCGGCGTCGCGGCTGCAGAGCTTCCGACCATCCTCCAGGCACTTGGCTACCGCGAAGGGGCAGCGGGCCACTATCGCGCAGCAAAGCAATCACGCCGGCGCGAGGCGGCAGTGCCGGCGGACGAGCTGAGCTCGCCCTTCGCCGGTCTGCGCGCCCGACTGGCGGTACGCTGACGGCGATGAACGAACCTGGCCAACGCATCGACAAATGGCTGTGGATCGCGCGGTTCTTCAAGACACGGGCATTGGCGGGCGCTTTATGTGAGGCGAGGCGCGTGCGGGTCAGCGGCCGGGTAGTCGACAGGGCGCATAGCCTGGTGCGGGTTGGCGACGTCCTGACCTTCCCCTTTGGCGACACGATTATGGTGGCGCGCGTCGAAGCGTTGGCGGAACGCCGGGGCGCCGCCAGCGCCGCTCGCCTGCTCTATAGCGACCTTACCGGGCCAAGCGAAAGATCAGCGCCTGATGGTGATCCGGCATCGGCACGGCAGGTCGAGGAGTAAGGCCGTTTTGCGTCGCCGCTGCAACGATCGCCGCAGTCAACTCGGGCGTAAACAGACCATAGGTCACGAGTGAGCCGCCAGGCTTCAACGTCGCAGCAGCACCGCGCATGACGGCGGCGATGGGGGCTGCGGCAAGATGCAGCAGGTTGATGCATAGGATCGCATCGACCAGCTCGGCGGTCCAAATCTCGTCGGTCGCGTCGAGCGCCAGAGGGGGCAGGACATTGCCGACACCGGTCGCGGCAATCCATGCCTCAATGCTTGCCCGACAGGTCGCATTGGGTTCGCTGGGGTGAAACACAACACGAGGAAACGCGGCAGCGAAGGCGACTGCGTGTTCGCCGGTGCCGCTCGCAATCTCCAAAACTTGGCCGCTCTGGGGGAGTACGTCGCGCAACATGTCGATCAAGCCGGCGCGGTTACGCAAGGCGGCCGGTGCATAAAGTCTGCCATCATCGATGAAGCGGGACGCTTGCCTGTCGGTCAAGGACACCTATCCTTATTGTTTCAAAAACCCATGCACTCTTGACCGGGCGAGCGGTCTGGGGCAAATGGGCATGATTCGCCTCCAGGGAGTTATGTCATGACGTTCGTCGTCACCGAATCGTGCATCCGTTGCAAATATATGGATTGCGTCGAGGTGTGTCCGGTCGATTGTTTTTACGCTGGCGCGAACATGCTGGTCATCAATCCCGATGAATGTATCGATTGCGGCGTGTGCGAACCGGAATGCCCGGCGGAAGCGATCGTGCCGGATAGCGACAGCTCGGCCGAGAAATGGCTCGCGGTCAATCGGGAGTATGCCGAGCTGTGGCCCAATATGTCCCGCAAGGGTACGGCACCAGCGGACGCCGATTCGTGGAAGGGTATTCCGAACAAATTCGCCGAGCATTTCGACCCCGCCCCCGCCACAAAAGATTAACGCGCTTTTCGTCGCACCGTAACGATGGGCTTGGATTGCTGCGGTTCGCGCTGCGGCCGGCGCAGCCTATCGGTTAATCTTCCCTACCGTTTTCATGCATTCTGTGTTACAACTTGAAAATTCACGGGGCGACATCACGCCTAAGTCGTCGTGATGGAGTAGCCGCCTGACCTCGATACATTCGACCGAAGAGAGCGTTCGCGTTGGCGCGTTCGCTGTACCGGTTTCGTGAATGACGCTTGTGCTGATTTGCGGGTGATAGAGATGCCAAAAGACAATAGCGAGTTTATTACGGGTGACTACGTAGTCTATCCGTCCCACGGCGTTGGGCAGATTTTGGCGATGGAGACCCAGCAGATCTCTGGGCACGAGCTGAACGTGTTCGTGATCGTGTTCGAGAAGGATCGCATGACCCTGCGCCTGCCCGTCGGCAAGGCGCGGTCAGCCGGCCTGCGCCGCCTGTCGACCCCGACTGAGATGAAGGCCGCATTGACCAAATTGCGTGGCCGCACGCGTGCGCGCCGCACGATGTGGAGCCGCCGCGCCCAGGAATATGAGGCGAAGATCAACTCGGGCGATCCCGCTTCGATCGCCGAGGTAGTCCGCGATCTGTACCGCAATGCTGGTCAGGCCGATCAGTCTTACAGCGAGCGGCAGATTTACCAGGCGGCCCTCGATCGCCTGGTCCGTGAATTCGCCGCTGTCGAGAAGATCGACGAAGCGACAGCGGTCCAGAAGCTGGAGGCGTTGCTCCAGGCCGCCTGAGGATCGCAGTCGATCGGGAAGAGATGCTCGACCGCGACAAGTTTGCCGTAATCAAGGCCGAACGCATCTGGGCGATCGGCTCCATCAACGGGACGGTGCATCGCCTCAGCGCGCTGCATCGGGCCCTGGCCGCGCGGATTGGCGCCCGCGACGGCGTTGTTTATCTTGGCAATTATATCGGCATTGGCAGCACCGTTCGCGAGACGCTGGACGAGTTGCTGCGCTTTCGCTGCTGGTTGCTGTCGCGCCCGACATCCTTCGCCGCCGATGTGGCCTTCCTGCGCGGCGCTCAGGAACAGATGTGGCACAAGCTACTGCAGCTGCAATTCGCCCGCGACCCTGCGGACGTTCTAGGCTGGCTGCTAGAGCACGGCATCACGCCGACGCTGGAAGCCTATGGCGGGACAAAGGAACAGGGCTTTGCGGCCTTGCGCGAAGGCATCGTCGCCACAACGCGCTGGACCGCCGGATTGCGCGAACGCCTCAACGCCTGCCCTGGCCACACACCCTTTTTCAGCAATCTGCGCCGCGCCGCCGTTAATGGCCGATCGACACTGCTGTTCGTTCATGCCGGCATCGATCTGACGAAGGATCTGGCCGATCAAAGCGACGCGCTGTGGTGGGGCGCTGGATCATTTGACGATATCGACCAATCCTATCAGGGCTTTACCAAGCTGGTGCGCGGCCATGATTTGCGCCATCGCGGCGTGACGGAAACCGCCCTGACACTCACGCTTGATGCCGGCAGCGGCCTCGGCGGCACGCTGTTGGCCGCCTGTTTGGCGCCTGATGGAACCATCCTGGATATGATCGAAGCCTAGCGGGTG
>CAIZEE010000009.1 GCA_903931835.1 uncultured Elstera sp. | reverse complement strand
GGCCATGGTGCCGTCGATCTTGTGCGGCTTCAGATCGGCCGCAACCGCCTTCGCATAACTTGCGGCATCGGGTCCGTGTGCGTTCATCACGTTATGCAAACTGCCGCCGCCCGGCGCGAAGCCGCCCGCCTTCGCATCGTAAGTGCCGGTGATCAGCCCCATGAATTCCGCCATGACGTTGCGATGGAACCAGGGTGGGCGGAACGTATCCTCAGCGACCAGCCAACGCGGCGGGAAGATGACGAAATCGCAATTGGCGACGCCGGGTGAGGTGCTGGGCGAGGTCAGCACAGTGAAAATCGACGGGTCGGGATGATCGTAGCTGATCGTGCCGATCACGTTGAAACGGCGAAGGTCGTAGCGATAGGGCACCAGATTGCCATGCCAGGCGACGACGTCGAACGGGCTGTGATCCAATGTCGTTGTCCACAGACGCCCGCCGAATTTCTGCACCAATTCGTGGCTCCCGTCGCGATCCTCGAAGCGCGCAACCGGCGCTTCGAAATCGCGGGGGTTGGCGAGGCCATTGGCGCCGATCGGGCCCAGATCGGGCAGGCGGAAGGGGGCGCCATAATTCTCGCAGAGATAGCCCCGCGCAGTGCCATCCGGCAGCGCCACCCGGAACCGCATGCCGCGCGGCACAACGGCGATCTGCTGCGGCTCGATCTCCAACATTCCCATTTCAGTTGTGATGCTGAGTCGGCCTGCCTCCGGTACGATCAGCATCTCACCATCGGCATTGAAGAAGGCGCGGTCCGTCATCGGCGCATTGGCGGCGTAAAGATGGATGCCGATATGCGCGTTGCCGCCATAGGTCACCAGCCCATCGACGAAGTCGGTGGGTGCTGTAGGCAGGGGTACCGGATCCCAACGCAGGCGATTGGGTGTCGGCGGCATCTCGTCGAACGGTGCCGAGCGCAACAGCGTGGCTCGCTCATAGGGTGCGAAGGGTCCGTGGCCGGCCGATGGGCGCAGGCGGTACAGCCAGGAGCGCAGATTATGGGCTCGAGGCACCGTGAACGCGGTGCCGGATAGCTGCTCGGCGTACAGACCGAACGGCACTTTCTGCGGCGAATTGCGGCCGATCGGTAATGCGCCGGCGACCGCCTCCGCCTCGAAATAGCTACCGAAGCCGGTCTGGTAGGGGATGCTCACGCAGACGCTCCGGGGATGACCCCGCGCCGCATCTGGTCGAGTTCCAAGCTCTCGAACAGAGCTTTGAAATTGCCCTCGCCAAACCCGTCATTGCCCTTGCGCTGAATGATCTCGAAGAAGATCGGCCCGACCATGTTTTCGGTGAAGATCTGCAGCAAAATTCCGCCGCCCGTCTCTGGCGCACCGTCGATCAGGATACGCCGCTTGCGCATTTCCGAGACGTCATGGCCGTGGCCCGGCAGGCGCTTATCAATCAGATCGAAATAGGTGTCGATCGTATCCTGAAACCGGATGCCGCGGGCACGCAGCGCATCGACCGTGGCGAAGATGTCGTCGGTCGCAAGGGCGATATGCTGGATGCCTTCGCCGCCGTAATCATGCAGGAATTCTTCGATCTGGCTATGCGCGTCCTGGCTTTCATTCAGCGGGATGCGGATCTTGTCGTCAGGGGCGGTCATCGCCTTGGAGAACAACCCGGTCGCCTTGCCCTCGATATCGAAATAGCGGATCTGGCGGAAGTTGAAGATGCGCTCGTAATAATCCGCCCAATGCGCCATCCGTCCGCGTTCCAGATTATGCGTCAGATGATCGAGCGTGTGCAGCCCGACGCTGTTGTCGTTCGAGGTGGCACCTGCAACCGGCTCAAAATCGATGTCATAGATCGTCGCCGCACCGCGTCGGTCGACCAGATACAGATTGGCGCCCCCGATCCCCTCGATCGCCGGGATGTTCAGCTCCGCCGGGCCGACTTTGCCTTCGACCGGGACGGCGCCGCGCGCGACCGCCAGCTTCAGCGCTTGCGCCGCATCGCGGACGCGGAACGCCATGGCGTTAGCCGACGGGCCATGCTTGTCGCGAAAATTCGCAACCTGGCCGACCGGCTCCATATTCAGGATGAAGTGGATGTCGCCTTGCGCGAAATGCCGGACGTTTTTGGAACGATGCGTGCCGACATGGGTGAAGCCCATCATGACGAACAGATTGGCCAGCGCCTCCGGCTCCGGATGGGTGAATTCGACGAACTCAAATCCATCAAGGCCCATCGGATTGTCGTGGGTACCGCTCATCTCAGCCTCATCGTTCTTGGGGTTATTGTTCGACCGGAAGCGCTGTCTTGTATTTGACCTTGGCCAACGCGAATTGCGACGAGGCATTGGCGACCGCGGGGTGGCAGAGCAACGAGCGCATCAGAAACCGCTCATAATTGGCGACATCTTCGGCGACGACGCGCAATTGATAATCCCAATCCCCCGACACCGAATAGCATTCCATGATTTCGCCGCGCGCCTGAACGAATTGTTCAAAGGCTTCGCGATTCGCTGGATCATGGCTGCGCATGCGGACATTGCACAATACGGTGACGCCGCAGCCGACCTGTAATGGATCGACCAGCCAGACCGGGCGTTCCAGCACGCCCGCATCCTGCAGCGCGCGAATCCGCCGCCAGCACGAGGCGGGGGACGCACCGACCGTTTCAGCGAGAACCGCGTGGCTTTGCCCGGCATCCTGCTGCAACCGGGAGAGCAGTCGCCGATCGACCGGGTCTAGGCGATACGTTTCTTTCATTCAACCCTCGTTCTCTGCGGGATTTCTTTTACATATAGCTCATTTCCCGTAAGATTGAACCGGAATTCCGCTGGGATTGTGAGATCATTCCATCATGGCGTTGTACTCAGAACAGTCTGTACCGTCCGTCGAGGACTGGATCATCGATCAGGACTGGGCCGCCTATGATGCAGGCGAGCACGAGGTCTGGAATCGGTTGTGGACGCGGCAGACCGCCTTGCTGGCCGATCGCGCAGCGCCGGAGTTTTTGACGGGTATCGATAAGCTCGGCCTGGAGGTCTCCGGCATTCCGGATTTCAAGGCGCTTTCGGCCCGGCTGCAGCCGCTGACCGGCTGGCGCGTCGTGCC
>CAIZEE010000008.1 GCA_903931835.1 uncultured Elstera sp. | reverse complement strand
GATGGAGCTCGGCACGCCGGTGAACGAATACTATTTCGATCTGCCGCGATTACGCATCGTGCCGCATTACGATTATTTGCATGCGGGCGTCAGCTACGCCTACGCGGCGCATCGCGACACGTGGTACGGCGGACCTAGTTTTCAGATCAATCATTGGATGCCGGTGCGGTCGATCAGCCCGGACCAGACGATGGCGATTTACCCCGGCTATTTTCGCCGGTCGATCAAGAACTCGTCGCGCGACTTCGACCTCGATTATTGGGTCACGACCGAACGGGCGAAGGCGCCCGCCAATATCGCCAGCGAGACCCGCACGCATCCCGTGCCGCTGGAGCCGATCGACGAAGCAAGTGCCATCCGATTCGCTGGCGCGGCCGGCGCCTTGATGACTTTCTCCGGCGCGCACCTCCACGCGACCGTGCCCAATCGGACGGCGTCCACCCGATTCAGCGTTGATTTCCGGTTCTTTCACGTCGACGACATTAGGCGCGCCGGCCCGGGCATGATCCGACCGCCGGAAAATGTCGATTCGGAGGCACGCAGCAAGGATTTCGGGATCCGGCACCTTATTCATCTCGGCGATTTTTCGCCCTACCCGGAACAGGACATCACGGCATGACCAAGCGACGGATTACCGATCAGGAAAAGCAGTATTACGAGACACGCGAGGCTCTGATCGCAAACTGCCCCCCGCAATACCTGGCCGACGCGCCCTTCCTGTTCGCGACCCGCATCCAGATCACCTCGATGCTGTCCCGCATCGATCTGTTTCGCATGGTCATGGACATCCCGGGCGCAATCGTCGAATGCGGCGTCTACAAGGGCAATTCGCTGATGCTCTATCTGCAGCTGTCGCTGTTGCTCGAACCCTATGCGATCAATCGAACGATCTACGGCTTCGACACGTTCGAGGGGTTTCGCAGCATTGATGCACAGGCTGACCCGAAGGATATCAACGAAAGCATGTTCTCCGACGTCGACGTCGCGGCATTGGAACAAAGCATCGCGATGAATGACCTGATTCGCCCGGTCGCGCGCATCCCGCGCTGCGAATTGGTCAAGGGTGACATCGTGAAGTCGGCGCCGGCATTCGTCGCGGAGCATCCCGATCTGTGTGTCGCGATGTTGATCCTCGACACCGATCTCTATCAACCGACCAAGGCGGCGCTGGAAAGCTTTTTGCCGTGCATGCCCAAAGGCGGGATCGTTGTGCTGGACGAGGTTTGCTATCGTAATTTCGCGGGCGAGACGGAGGCGCTGAAGGATGTGATCGATCTTAACAAGATCGAGTTGCGCCGCTTCCCCTATGACGCGTCGGTCGGCTTTTTCCGCGTTCCCTGATCAGCGCACGTCGCTCGACCAAAATAAAAAAGGGCCGGCGCAATTCCGCCGGCCCTTTCATGTCTTGGTGGAGCTGATGAGAGTCGAACTCACGACCTCTGCAGTGCGATTGCAGCGCTCTCCCAACTGAGCTACAGCCCCAAGCGCGCGGATAATGGTGACGCGGGGTGGTTCTGTCAAACGGTCTGTTGCGATCTCACGCGGCCGGGCGCTTGCGCGAGCCCAAGCAGACTTGTAGGGTTCGGCCACGCGATGGAGCGGTTTTGAGGATCTTGGTTGAATGAACGCTTTGCTGTTCCTGATCGACAATATTTTGTGGCTGCTGGAATGCGCACTGATCATCCAGGCGATCATGAGCTGGCTGATCGCGTTCGGCGTGATCAACCGCTATAACGGCGGCGTGCGCGCGGTCTATGACACGCTGACCCGGATAAGCGAACCTATGTTGAGACCGATCCGTCGTATCCTGCCTAATCTCGGCGGCGTCGACATCTCG
>CAIZEE010000007.1 GCA_903931835.1 uncultured Elstera sp. | reverse complement strand
TGGCGAGCACGAGCTTGCGGAAATTCTCCGCCTGCTTTGCCTGATCGGATTGCAGTTCGAGGCGACCTAGCTTGGTGACGCCGTCGACAAGCCGGCTGATCTCCGCACCAAAGGTGCGCTCGATCTCCGGCAGCGTGACGCCGGTATCTTCGACCACATCATGCAGGAGGGCCGTCGCAATCGACGACACGTCGAGCCGCATCTTGGTCAGGATGCCGGCAACTTCCAGGGGATGGGAAAAATAGGGATCGCCGGAGGCCCGCGTCTGCGAGCCATGCGCCTTCAGCGCAAACACATAAGCGCGGTTGAGCAAATCCTCATCGACCCCGGGATCATAGGATCGCACACGCTCGACAAGTTCGTACTGGCGGATCATCCCTCGGGCCTCGGCTCCTAACCCTGTTGCCGACCGCCGTTGAGTTCATGTCTGGATGGGTTACTCGCCCGCCGTCGGTCAGACTGTTTCGCAGCGATGACGATTAGAGAACGTCATCAACACCGTCTTCAACGAAGACCGGTTCTTCTTCGTCGGAGACTTCCTCGACGCTCCAGCCATCTTCCTCGCCAGCCTCGGCCTGAACCTGCTCGCGGGCCAATTCCTGCTCGGACGAGATGTAGTCGATGATTTCCTCTTCCGGCTCATCGGCCTCAACCGTCTTCTGCAGACCCTTGACGATCGAATTGCGCAGCACGTCGAACTCGACGGTTACATCGGCGATCTCGCGCAATGCCACGACCGGGTTCTTGTCGTTGTCACGGTCAATCGTCAGCGACGCGCCGGCGGAGATATCGCGCGCCCGCTGGGCCGCCAACATCACCAGTTCGAACCGGTTGGGGATCTGGAGAACGCAATCTTCAACGGTAACGCGAGCCATGCTGCAGGCCTTTTTGGAATCGATGTAAGGAACGATCAGTAGATATAGACGTGCGGAGCCCCCGCTGCAACGCCAGAATCACCGAATTAGTCAACGCATTACAGGGTTGAGCCGGATGCACTCACCGGTCGGATCATCTGGTCCTTGGGCAATCCGGCAATCATCTGATCCAGGCTTAGCCCGGTAACCGGGTGATGCCAATCGGGTGCCACGTCGCGGAGCGGCAGCAGGACGAAGGCGCGATCGGCCAATCTTGGATGCGGCACGATGATGCCGCCCGGCTGTTCGATCACCTGGTTACCATAAGCGATCAGATCGAGATCGAGCACGCGCGCCTCGTTGCGGACCTGCCGGACACGGCCAAATTCCGCCTCGATGTCGTGCAAGACAGACAAAGTCGCCTCAGGCGACAAAGGCGACTGCACGGAAATCACGCCATTTACGTACCATGGTTGGTCGGATATTGGCACAGGCGCGCTTTCGAACCAACGCGACCGTTGAAGCGTTCCTATATCGCGAGCGGCTAAAGCACCCAGTGCAGCCTCAAGCGTTTCGATCGGCGTTCCATACCGTTCGCTGATTAAATTCGCGCCCAGCGCTAGCAAGATCGGCGCGGCCTTGGCATTTGGAGATAGCAATTGCGTCACAATAGACGATTCCTTAACGACATGAGATCTATCTCTTGAGGGCAAACTTCGAGACAGCGATTATCATTGCGACGTTTAAACCTTCAACACAAAGATGTAAATATGCTTGAAATTTCCATTTATCCTCAAGAGCGCGTCGGCTTATTTATTGATGGCGCCAACCTTTATGCTGCAGCACGGTCACTGAACTTTGATATAGACTATAAGCGTCTACTCGATCTATTTGCCCATAAGGGCCATCTCATCCGCGCTTTTTACTACACCGCCCTGGTTGAAGATCAGGAATATTCTCCCATTCGCCCGCTGGTCGATTGGCTCGATTACAATGGCTATACCATGGTGACGAAGCCGACCAAGGAATTTACCGACGCGTTCGGCCGTCGCAAGATCAAAGGCAATATGGATATCGAGCTTGCCATCGACGTCATGGAGATGGCGCCGCATCTCGATCATATCGTGCTGTTCAGCGGCGACGGGGATTTTCGCAGGCTGGTCGAGGCGGTGCAGAACAAGGGCAAGCGCGTGACCGTGGTCTCGACCATCCGCTCAACCCCGCCGATGATCGCCGACGAGTTGCGCCGCCAAGCCGACAGCTTCGTTGAACTGACCGATCTGATGCCGCAGATCGCCCGCGCCCATGGCAACGGACCGCGCGACTCCTCGCCCCGAGAGGAACCGCTGCGCTATGCGCCTGTCCGGGACGGCGATGACGAAGATTTCGATGACGACGTCAGCTAGACAGGCGGTCGCTGACAAAGTGTCACTTTGAAACCCGACGGGGTTGACAGACTATCGCCGCGGCGCTTCGGTTCCTGTATGCTTGGCGGAAAGTATGGAGGCCGTCGACAATCCCCTCTAATGGAAGATCTGCACTCCCGCCTGTCGCCCCCCACCGACGCGGCTATGGCCGCTAGCGTTTCGGATCGGCTGAGGGGCATGGAGGATATTGTTATTCTGATCGATGATTGTTCGGTCCCAGTCAAATGACGCCCTTGAAAAAGAGCAGGAGATTGAATTGAGTGGGGAGCAAGAGTTAGCATTAAAGATTATACAATGGATTGTTATTTTGGCAGGCGTCATGTCGGTTCCTGCCACAGTTATTGGTTATATCGCTTTCAAAAATACGAAGGTAGGCGCGGCAAAAACCTTTAGTTTATTAATTCAGCGCGGGAGCATTATCAGG
>CAIZEE010000006.1 GCA_903931835.1 uncultured Elstera sp. | reverse complement strand
CTTGCAGCCGCGGCCCGTATACATCGAGACATACGGGTGCTTCAGATAGCCGATGAAATAATCTTCGATCTTCAGGTCGCGCTTATAAACCTCGGTCACGAAGGGCAGTTGATCCATATCGTGCAGGATCGCGCGATCATCGTTATGCACGACGGCGCCCGAACCGTTGCGATAGGACAAGCCAGTGATGCCGTCGAACGACTTGCCCTCGGCGACTTCCTTGATGGTGAAGTCGAATTCATTGCGCGCGACAAAGTCCAGAACCTTACCCTGGTCGAGGCTTTCGGTCGGCTGCACCGCGACGCGGGCGCCGATGAAGCCGATCTTCAGGTTTGGGTTCTCCGCCTTCAGAGCCTCGGCGACCTTGACGTCAGACTGGAAGGACGGCGTCGAAGTATGCATCACCACTAGGTCGTATTCCTTGGCGAGCGGCAAGACCTGTTCAAGCTTGATGCGCGCCGGCGGCGCGTCGATCAGCTTGCTGCCGGGCACCATCGCGGCCGGTTGAGCGAGCCAGGTCGGGAACCAGAAGGATTTGATTTCGCGGCGAGCCTGGTAGCGTGAGCCGGCTCCGCCATCAAACCCATCAAACGACGGGGGGTGCAGGAATAAGGTTTTCATCATGGCCGAGGGACTCCAGCTTTAAATGGCCATTGGACTCGACGCGGAAAGCGCGCCCTCGCCATTTGACCGTCTTGACGCAATAACTAGCGACGAGCGTGCTTAAGGACAACACATCTCGCAACGGAACCATCCAAAATGGCGTCCGTGGTAAATTTAACGCATGGTTGACCACGCGGATATTGACGAAGCGGCACAAAGTGGCAAACAGCACCACCCCGGTCGCCGTCGCGGTCAGCGATCCTAACAGCACCGACAGCAGCCAGCCGATCACGGCCAGTTGCATCGGATACATCACAACCGAGGCGGCGAACGCAACAGGTTCTATCATCCGAGTGGTCCTGGCCCAGCGTAACTCGTGGCTCAGCATCGCGTTTGCGCTTGGCTCATGCATGACCGTACCGACAATCTCCGGCGCCAACGCAATCTTATAGCCTAACTTCGCAACTGCCGCCCCCAGCGCATGGTCGTCCGCCAGATGATCTTTGAGAACCTCGAAGCCGCCGATCGCCGTCAACGTCTCGCGGGTCAGCGCCATGGTGGCGCCAAAGCAGTCCTGGCGCTTGCCCGTGACGCCGCCGACCAGCACCGCCGGCAGGAAGACATGGTTGACGAACATAGCGCCGAGGCGCGACCAGAACCCAGGCGTCGGTCTGCCCGTGTACAGACAGGTAACCAATCCAACGCCCGGCTGCTGCAGAGAACCGACCACGTGCCGAATGTAATCGGGCGACACACACATATCGCTATCGGCGACGACCAAAACGTCATGACGGGCGCTCGCCATCATGTTCATGACGTTGCTGATCTTGAAATTAGTGCCGTGAACATTGGGATCGATCACCAGTGATAGATCCATGCCCGGCAGTTCGGCAATCAGCCGCCGCACGATGGCGATCGCCGCGTCGTCCGCATCGCGCACGCCGAAAACTACTTGAACTTGGGCGTAATTCTGCTTGCAGAACGACAGGAGATTTTCATATAGAAATGGCTCCGCCCCGCATAACGGCTTCAGGATCGTAACTGGCGGCTCGCCGCTTGGCGCGTGCCTTGGAAGCGCCACGAAGCGTCTCACCAGAAGCATAGCGATAAGCAGATAGAACGCGCCGCCGACGCTGGCCGCGAGAAAAATCAGGGGAAAGACATCTACCAAAATCAGTTCAAGCTCATATCTTACCGTTTCGCGAGCGTACGCTGCCGTACGCTTGTTTGCCAATCAAGCAAATTGATTGCTTGGCTGACATGACATTAACGAGATCGACGTGGATTTGCTTCGGGGTCATTCTGCCCGAAATTGTTTGGCGCCCGACAGAAAGTGTTACTGATGAGGTCATCTAAGCGTCTGAGCCGGCGAGTATCATGGCTCTGTTTTATCCTCTTCATATCGCTGTCGGCCTGCGCCACGCCGCCTTCCGATCCCCAGGAACGTGAACAATTTGAGCAGAATAATGACCCGCTAGAGCCGCTTAACCGCAGCATTTTCGCCGGCAATCAATTTTTCGATCGCTATTTTCTGCGCCCCATCGCGGTCACCTATCGCGATGTCGTTCCGCAGACGGGCCGTACCGGCATCCATAATTTTCTGGTCAATCTGCGTGAACCAGTTGTGTTGGCGAATTCCGTTCTTCAAGGGGAAGGCGACAAGGCTGGGACGACTTTGATGCGGTTCCTTGTCAATTCAACGGTCGGTTTCTTCGGCGTCGCGGATCCCGCCACACCGATGGGGCTGAAGCATCAGATCGGCGATTTTGGACAGACGCTGGACGTGTGGGGAGCACCGGAAGGCCCCTATCTCGTGTTGCCCATTATCGGCCCATCAAATTTCCGGGATGCCGTTGGCTACGGCGTCGACGAGTATCTCGACCCGATGCATTACTACGCCCAGAACAATGACGCGGACGAGGTGGTGTGGGGCCGGTTTATTCTCGACGGTCTCGATAAGCGCAGCCGCGTAATCGACGAGCTGGACGATCTGAAGAAGAACTCGCTCGATTTCTACGCTCAATTGCGCAGCATCGTGCGACAGCACCGCGCTGCGGAACTCGGCCGTCCATTGCCGACCGACATACCTGGGGCTGGCGGGCTGTATGACGACCCGCAGGCAGCCCCGCCAACCACCGCGCAGACCGCCTCGCACTAGGGTCTATCGGTTCGAATTGAACCGTGAAGAGACCCTAGCCTTTGGGGCGGCTCTGCATTTCCTTGACGTGATCGTTCAACGTGTTGATCAGCCCATCGATACCGTCACGGCGCAGCACGGCTGAGAACTCCGAGCGCCGTGTCGCAAGCTCGCTGATCGTGCCGCTGAGGAAAACGTCGATGATCCGCCAGCCGGAACCGGCGTTGCGCATCAGATAATTAAGCTCGACCGGGTCGCCGGTCTTAACGATCAATTTAGTCGATACGATCAGGTCGCTGCCTTGCGACGGCTCGGTCGTCGGGCTGACCTCAAAACGCTCCCCGGAAAACCCGTCAAACCGGCTGGCATACGTGGCGATCGTATAGGCGCGGAAGCTCTGCTTAACTTTGTCCTGCTGTTCAGGCGTCAGCGTGTTCCATTGTGGACCAACCGTAATCCGGGTCATCAGCGGCAGATCGTAGGAGGCGTCCACCAGCGGCTCGAGCTTCTTCACCCGTCCGTCAAAACCAAGCGTCGTCGCTTGCTTCATGACGTCGATCAGCCCGGCATAGAAGGCCTGAATGACCGCCGGCGCGGATTCGTCAGCCCGGGCGAATGGTATCCGCGTAGTCAGACAAAGGGCGAGCGCAGAGAGCCCGACCAAAGCCGCGCGACGGGTTAAATCAACCATGGATCAGGCGAGCGCCCGCGCGGAACCGCCAGCCTGACCAAGAGCGGCCAGTGCCGTTGCGACGATATCGCGACCGGTCAGCCCGGCATCCTCATATTGCGTGTTCGGACTGTTATGATCGACGAACCGATCGGGCAGGATCATCGGGCGGATCTTGAGCCCGGCGTCCAGCATGCCCGCAGTCGCAAGATATTGCAGCACATGCGAGGCGAAACCGCCGACCGCACCCTCTTCGATCGTGATCAGCACCTCATGCTCCGCCGCGAGCCTACGAATGAGATCGGTGTCGAGCGGCTTGCAGAACCTCGCATCGGCGACAGTCGTCGACAGGCCGCGGCTGACCAGCTCGTCAGCCGCCTTCAGGCATTCGCCAAGACGCGTACCGAAGCTGAGCAGCGCTACCTTGGTGCCTTCGCGCAAGACGCGCCCCTTGCCGATTTCAAGGGGTGTGCCGCGATCGGGCAGCGGCAGACCAAGCCCCTCGCCACGCGGGTAGCGGAAAGACGACGGCCGATCATCGATCGCAGCCGCTGTCGCGACCATATGCATGAGCTCAAGCTCATCGGCCGCCGCCATGACGACGAAGCCCGGTAACGTGGCAAGGAACGTCGTATCGAAACTGCCTGCATGGGTGGCGCCATCAGCACCGACCAAGCCTGCCCGATCAATGGCGAAGCGCACCGGCAGGCTCTGAATCGCGACATCGTGCACGACCTGATCGTAACCGCGCTGCAGAAAGGTCGAGTAGATCGCGGCAAACGGCTTCATGCCATCGCACGCCATGCCGGCGGCGAAGGTTACGGCATGTTGTTCGGCGATGCCGACATCGAAACAGCGATCCGGGAATTTGGCAGCGAATTTATCGAGCCCGGTGCCCCCCGGCATCGCGGCCGTGACCGCGACGATGCTCTTATCCACCTCAGCCTCGGCAATCAGCGCCTTTGCGAATACCGAGGTATAGCTCGGCGCCTTGGCGGTCGACGGCGCTTGCGTACCGGTAACGACATCGAACTTGGTCACGGCATGCAGCTTGTCGGCGGTCTTTTCTGCCGGCGCATAGCCATGCCCCTTCTGGGTCACGACATGGACCAGCACGGGGCCGGGTTCGCTCCAATCGCGGACATTCTTTAGAACGGGCAGCAGATGGTCGAGATTATGGCCATCGACCGGGCCGACATAATAGAAGCCCAGCTCTTCGAACAAGGTGCCGCCGGTCACCAGGCCACGGGCGTATTCCTCCACCCGATGGGCGAGGCGCTTGACCGGTGCCGGTAGATGACGGCCGACATCCTTGGCGATGTGGCGGATCTGACGATAGGAGCTGGACGACACCATGCGCGACAGATAGGCGCTCATCGCGCCAACCGGCGGGGCGATCGACATGTCGTTGTCGTTCAGAATAACGATCAGGCGGCTTTGCATCGACCCGGCGTTATTCATCGCCTCATAGGCCATGCCGGCGCTCATGGCGCCATCGCCGATGACGCAGACGACATGACGCTGTTCGCCCTTAAGATCGCGCGCGACCGCCATGCCGAGGCCAGCCGAAATCGAGGTCGAGCTGTGCGCCGCGCCAAACGGGTCGTACTCACTTTCACTCCGGCGGGTGAAACCGGACAGGCCGCCACCCTGGCGCAGCGTGCGGATACGGTCGCGCCGGCCGGTCAAAATCTTGTGCGGATAGGCCTGATGGCCGACATCCCAGATGACGCGGTCATTGGGCGTCTGGAAGACGTGATGCAATGCCACCGTCAGCTCAACGACGCCAAGACCCGCCCCCAGATGACCACCGGTCTTGGAGACCGCATCGATCAACTCGGTCCGCAGCGCATCGGCAATTTCAGGAAGCTTGCTCTCGTCATGTGTTCTCAACCCTTCCGGGGTGACGCAAGTGTCGAGAAGCTGGGTTGCCTTGGTGATGTCCACGCGGTGATCCGTCCTCTGTCGCCGGCCGCACTTAAGGCGGGCTTTTTCGTTGCGCGTAATGCGTCTGTTATGACACTAAGCTGACCCTACTTAAATACGCAAGCGACCCCTCTTGTCTAGCAGGCCGTGCTGCCGGTGACGCCCGGCGGGTAGCAGAATAGTGGATCTGTTGCATTTGTGTGTCGGCACCACCCACATTGCCACATCGACACGGCAATTCATTAGACGAATGCGTGGCGCTTGGGCTAAAGACAAATGAAGGATCATCCAAGTTTGAGGGGATGGGGATGCGGGTAGTTCTGGCGCAACCGAGGGGTTTTTGTGCCGGGGTCGAGCGGGCGATCGAGATTGTGGAGCGCGCATTGGATCGTTATGGCGCGCCGATCTATGTCCGCCATGAGATCGTTCACAATCGCCATGTTGTCGACCGGCTGCGCGCCAAGGGTGTGCAGTTCGTCGAAGAAATCAGCGACGTGCCGTCAGGCGGCGTCACCATTTTCAGCGCGCATGGCGTCGCCGAATCGGTCGAGCGGGCGGCATCCGATCGCAATCTGCCGGTTATCGATGCGACCTGCCCGCTCGTCTCAAAGGTCCACCACGAGGGCCAGCGCTACGTCGCCCAAGGGCGCGAAGTTATCCTCATCGGCCATGCGGGGCATCCAGAAGTCGAAGGCACGCTTGGCCAGATCCCGGGCAATGTTTATCTGGTGTCCACGGTTGCCGATATCGAGCGGCTGCAGGTTGGCGACCCGGACCAGCTTGCCTATGTGACGCAGACCACGCTCAGCGTCGACGATACCAAGGTGATGATCGACGCGCTGAAGCAGCGCTTCCCGACCATTATCGGCCCAGATACGAAGGATATTTGTTACGCCACGCAAAACCGCCAGCACGCCGTGCGGGAACTAGCCAAGGTCGCCGATGTTATTCTGGTCGTAGGTGCCCGCAACAGCTCCAACTCAAACCGCCTGCGCGAAATCGGCCAGGAACTGGGCAAACCGAGCTATCTGGTTGAAGATGCGTCGGTGCTCGATGCCGAGTGGGTCGCCGGAGCTGGAACGGTCGGAATCACTGCCGGCGCCTCAGCGCCTGAGGAGTTGGTAGAGGAATTGGTGCAGGCGCTAAGACGCATCGGTCAAGTAGAGCTTGAGGTTTTGCCCGGAATAGATGAAAACATTCGTTTCCGGATGCCGGCGGAACTGGCTGACGCGTCACCGCGATGACCCAGAACCACGGCGACCATGCCGAAATCGACTGCGACGTCACGACGCGTTAGTTCACTAACAGTAGTTTATTGAGAGAGGGTTACAGCTTGTCCGTTCCGCTGCGCCAAACGGCCCGCGTTGGTTGGTATGTGCTGAAACAGCACCTCAAAGGTAACAAGCGCTATCCGCTAGTGCTCATGTTAGAACCGCTCTTCCGCTGCAATCTGGCCTGTGCCGGATGTGGCAAGATCGATTATCCTGACGAGATTTTGAATCAGCGCCTGAGTGTCGCCGAGTGCCTTCAGGCAGTCGACGAATGTGGTGCGCCGGTCGTCTCGATCGCCGGCGGCGAGCCCTTGCTGCACCGCGAAATGCCGGAGGTGATCAAAGGCATCATCGCCCGCAAGAAATTCGTCTATCTGTGCACCAATGCGCTGCTGATGGAAAAGAAGCTCGACCAATACGAGCCCAATCCATTCTTCACATGGTCGGTGCATCTGGACGGTGATCAGGAAGACCATGATCACGCGGTCAGCCAGGAAGGCGTCTATGAGCGCGCCGTGGCAGCCATCGCCAAGGCCAAGGCAAAGGGCTTCCGCGTCAACATCAATTGCACGCTGTTCGACAATGCCAAGCCGGACAAGGTGGCGAGCTTCTTCGATGAGGTGATGCGCATCGGCGTCAACGCGATCACCGTGTCGCCGGGCTATGCCTATGAGCGTGCGCCGGACCAGAGCCATTTCTTGAGCCGGCTGCGCACCAAGGAATTGTTCCGCGAGATCTTCACGCTGGGCAAGGGCCATAAATGGTCGTTCAGCCAGTCTTCGCTGTTCCTCGATTTCCTCGCCGGCAACCAGGAATATCACTGTACGCCGTGGGGTAACCCGACGCGCAATTATTTCGGCTGGCAGCGTCCGTGCTATCTGTTGGGCGAAGGCTTCGTCGACTCCTTTAAGGAGTTGATGGAGACGACCGACTGGGACAAATACGGCACCGGCAATTACGAGAAATGCGCGAATTGCATGGTGCATAGCGGCTACGAAGCGACCGCCGTGAATGACGCCGTCCGGAACCCGCTAAAGGCTTTCCTGGTATCGACGCGCGGGCCCAAGCTGACCGGCGCTATGGCCAAGGAAATCCCGCTGGATAAGCAGCGCCCGGCGGATTACGTGTTCAGCCGGCATGTCCAGAACGCGATGGCGCGGTTACGCCATCAGCCCATGGACGCGGAGCCGGTCGGCGGCGACGACTAAAGCCTGCGTCGCCTTGCGGGCTTCGCGGGCGACGGTAATCAGTCCCGGCAATTGCGTTGGTTTGAGCGCAATTGACCGGAAGACTGCACCAAAATCAACGCTGCCACTCGGCGACATGCCGACCTGAGCCGCATGGGGCAGTGAGCGTGTTGGGCCGTCGCTGATCGCGCGGATCACCGCAAAGGGCAACCCATACATCGCCGCCAGACGGGCGACGACGTGGCTTTCCATGTCGATGGCGAGGCCGTGCGAGGCCATCGCAAGCGCCTGCTTGTCCTCCGTCGTCGCCGCGATCTTATCTTGCCCGACGATCCGGCCGACTTTGCTGCCGGCAAGAATGGTCGACAAATGCTCGACCCAGGGATGATGCGCCTGAATAACGCCATCGCGTGACCAGACATCGCTGGCGATCACGATCGTGCCACAGGGCGCCTCGGCGGACAGGCCGCCGGCAATGCCAAAGCTGACCAGTCCGGTCACGCCGCCCCTGATCAAATGCTTAATCCAGGCTTCTGTGTGATCGGCACGCCCGCCACCGCTGACGACATGGCGGGAGAAACTGCGGGCGATCGCTCCTTCGGCTGCCAAGCCGGTGATGACACCGATTTGGGGTTCCGCTACCGCGACCGCATCACTCATGGCTTAAATACCGAATTGGACGGTTTTCGAATTGCTCTGAGTGAGATTGCGATAACGGGCGAGCGACCACAAGGGGAAGAAGGCGCGATAACCGTGATAGCGCAGATAGAAAACGCGGGGGAAACCGACCGCCGTAAAGCTGCGTTCGTCCCACAGTCCAGCCCTGTTTTGTGTCCGCGTCAGATAGGCGATGCCGGCCTCAACTTCCGGGCAATCAACCTCGCCGATCGCCATCAGGCCGAGCAACGCCCAGGCGGTCTGCGACGGCGTGCTGACCATCGCCTCACCGCGCGGCGCGTTCTCTTCGTAGGAGGCGCCATCTTCGCCCCAGCCGCCGTCGCTGCGCTGTTTCGATTTAAGCCATTGGGCCGCTTTGCGCAGCTCCGGCGAGTCATGCGGGACGCCGGCCGCGTTGAGCGCGCATAGGACCGACCAGGTGCCATAAATGTAATTAGTGCCCCAGCGCCCGAACCACGAGCCGTCGTCTTCTTGTTCGTCGAGCAGATAGCGGATCGCCTTGGCCACAGCCGGATGGTTCTTGTCATAGCCAAGCTGCGCCAGCATGCCGAGGCAGCGCGCAGTCACGTCGGCGGTCGGCGGGTCGAGCAGTGCTCCGTGATCAGCGAAGGGGATGTGGTTCAGATAATAATGCGTGTTGTCGGCGTCGAAGGCGCCCCAGCCGCCATTGCTGCTTTGAACACCCAAAATCCATTCAGCGCCGCGCTCGATCGCGGTCTTATGCTTGACGGGATCGGCGCGATCCAAGGCCATCACCACCATGGCGGTGTCGTCCGTATCGGGATAATGCGCGTTGTTGTACTGGAAGGCCCAGCCGCCTGGACGCACGCCCGGCCGGCGATCGGCCCAATCGCCAACGACATCCAGTATCTGGCGTTCGGACAGCCACTCGGCTGCCTTTTCCATCGCCGGACGGCCGGTCTCGCCAACCTCGGCCAATGCGTGGGCGACCAGGCCGGTGTCCCAGATCGGCGACAGACAGGGCTGGCAATAAGCCCGATCATCTTCGATCACCAGCAGCTTCTCGATGGATTTCTTGGCGATGACAACATCGGGATGGTCGGCTGGATAACCCAGCAGATCGAACATCATGACGGCGTTCGCCATGGCCGGGAAAATGGCGCCGAGCCCATCCTCGCCGTTCAGGCGCTCGGTCACGAATTCGACCGCCTTGCCGATCGCGCGATCTCGGCCTGATGTAGGAAAGAACGGCTCGAGCGGGCGGATCACGCGGTCGATGATATTGAACACATGGCCCCAGGCCGAACGCTGCTTGCCGCCGAACCAGCTTTTGACCTTCTCCGGCGGCGTCACAAACAGCTCCGCCACATGAATATCGCGCGGATTGCGGGCACGCGGCTTCTTCGACATCAGCACCAGCAGCGGCACCATGACGGTGCGCGACCAATACGACACCTTGGACAGGTGGAACGGGAACCAGCGCGGCAGATTCATGATCTCGATCGGCATCACCGGTACGGCACGCCAGGGCACCTCGCCGAACAAGGCCAGCATGATGCGGGTAAAGACGTTACAGCGCTGAGCGCCGCCATAGGCCAGGATGGCTTCACGGGCCTGCACCATGTGCGGCGCATCAATCGGATCGCCAATCATCTTCAGCGCGAAATACGCCTTCACGCTGGCGCTGATGTTGAAGGCCCCGCCGTGGAAGAGCGGCCAACCGCCGTGATCAGCCTGAATCTCGCGCAAGTACCGAGCAACGCGGCGTTCCAGCTCGACAAATCCCGGCGCGTCGATCTCATCCAGATAATGCTTCAACAGGATATATTCGGCTGGAATGGTAGCGTCAGCCTCCAGTTCAAAGGCCCAATGGCCGTCGTCGTGACGCATTGCCAGCAGACCATCCAGCGCCCGCGAAATCGTCGGCTCGATGCTGAGCGGCGTCGGGCGGTCAGTGGCGCTAAGGATTGATGAGGCGTGTTGAGCAGTCATGCGGATTTCACGATGCCTTAATTGGATGTTGCCGTAACAAAGTTTGTAACATTCACGATAATGCTTACGATCTCAAGTGTGTTGCATCGCACACACCGCCCGGGCGGCGGTAACGCCCGACCTGACAGCCCCCTCAATGGTTGATGGCAGGCCGGTATCGGTCCAATCGCCGGCTAGAAACAGATTTCCGACCTCTGTCCTCGTCGCGGGGCGCAACGCCATTTGCGCCGGGGTCGCGGCAAACGTCGCGCGCTTTTCCTTGATGATACGCGCGGGCGGTGCTTCGCCATCCATAGAGAAGGTTCGCGCGACATCACGCCAGATCAGCGGGATCAATTCTTCGGCAGGCGTATCGACCAGCCGGTCCGCTGCGCTGATCGTCACCGACAGCAGCCCCGGCTTTACGAAAACCCATTCGGCTGTCCCGCCGATCAAACCGACAAAAGACTGATCGAAACGGCCCGTATCGACGCGGTAATGCGCATTGACGATCGCGCGGAAGTCATCAGGGGCAACTAAGCCAGGCAAAAGAGACGCCGCAACCGGGGCCGGCACCGCCAGCACTATTGCGTCGTCTTCCGCCAGCACCACGTCCTCTTCCACAAAATGCAGGATACTCGCCCGCCCCTTATCCTTTGTCAGCGCCCGCAATCGCGCGCCGAGTTTGATGGTCGCCCCCTGCCGCTCCAGCCACTTCAGCGCCGGGTCGACCAGACTCTCCGATAGTCCCTCACGCGGCAGCAATGGTACGCATCCGGCACCGCCGGCGCCGAACATCTCAGCAAAGACCGCCCCTAATAAACCCGCTGAAGCGGCTTCCGGTTCCGTATTCAAGATTGCAATCGCAAGGGGCGCCCATAGGCGGCGGAACAGCAGGCTATCGGGATTGAGCCGTTCGGCAACAGCAGCACCGGCTGGAGCGCGCAACAGGCGCAGGGCCTCCAGATAGTCGCTGGGCTTGCTGGCGAGCACGCGATGCCTTTTCTGGAACAGCCACCACGGCACCCGGCCGGCGCTCATGGCGACTGTCCAGCGCTCGTCAGTGCCAAGGTCGTAGAATGGGAAAGCCGGTTTGGCCGGTCCCGTCAGCGTGTCGCTTGCGCCAACCGCGCTGAGATAGGCCAGGATCGCGTGATTGCAGCCCAGCATCAGATGATTGCCGTTATCGATCCGGCAGCCGAGTTGCGCATCGAAATAGGACCGGCAGCGTCCACCCGCCTGGGTCGAACCCTCATACAGAGTCACGGCCCGGCCGGACTGTGCGATCTCGACCGCCGCCGACAGCCCGGCGAGCCCGGCACCGACAACGTGAACACGGCCTTGGGTCATGCCATCAAACCAAGCCGTGCCGCAGCGCCAGCCAGATCTTGATCGCCTTGGGCACCTTCACCGGCGTCGCGAGCGCCCGCCACCCACGACGGCGCAGCCTGGTCAGCACCGCCTGATAGGTGGTTGCCATGACGGCGGCGGCCCGCATGGTCCGGCGCGGGCAGCGCTTCATCGAGGCCATCGCCTGGCGGTAATACGCATCTGCGCGGGCTGCTAGGATGTCGCAAAGCTCGGGCAATGCCGGATGCTGCAAAACGCCGGCGATATCGTCATAGGGAATGCCGAATTGCTCGAGCAATTCCCGCGGCAGATAGAGCCGCCCGCGCGCCGCGTCCTCATCGATGTCGCGCAGGATATTGGTCAGTTGCAGGGCTCGGCCCAACGCCTCAGCCACCTGATCAGCATCGGCGCTGATACAGCCGAATGCTCGGACTGATAGCAACCCGACGGCGCTGGCGACCCGCGCGCAATAAAGATCGAGCTCGGCCTCAGACGGCGCCTTGATGTCGGCCACCGCATCCATCTGCATGCCGTCGATGATTGCCAGGAAATCGGCTTCGCGCAGTTGGAACCGCGCCACCGGCTCCATCAAGGCCCGCGCCACCAAATGCGTCGGATGGCCGGAATAGAGTGCTGCAATCTCACGCCGCCACTGGTCGAGGCCAGCGACACGCTCCTCCTGCGTTGCCCCGTCATCGGCGATGTCGTCAACTTCGCGGCAAAAGGCATAGATCGCATACATCGCATCGCGCCGTTCTGGCGGCAGGATGCGCATCGCCATATAAAAAGACGTGCCCGATTGCTTGACCTGAGCACTGATCTGCTCGGCCAGAGTGGGCTCCGGCGAGGCGGCGGCCAAGGCGGTCACGCGGCCCGACCCATCAGGCCGCGCAGCAACCCGGCACCAACCGCGCGGGCGAAATCGCCGCTGCGCAGCTTGACCCGCCGCGCCAACGGGTCGCCGTTGCGCAGCAAGACGCTAAGCCGTGCGGCCAGCGTGACGATCGTGGCCGTCTCAGCGCGGAGGCGCCAATCGGCGACCAGTAGCGGCAAGGCGCGCGCCTCCGCGATCAATTTGTCGGTATCGTCGAGCAACAGGTCGATTGTCCGGCGCATCCCTGGCGTCAGTTGCTTGGCGGTCAGATCGGCGATCGTGGCCCCGGTCTTATCCAGCACTGATTGCGGCAGGTAGACACGGTCCAGGGCAGCAAGATCGTCGCCGCAATCCTGCAAATGGTTGAGCACCTGCAATGCCGCGCACAGCGCATCGCCAGGGCCCCAGGTCCGGCGATCCTCGCCATGCAGATCCAGCAGATAACGCCCGACCGGCATCGCCGAATAGCGGCAATACTCGATCAGATCGTCCCAATCGGTGTAACGCAGCTTGGTCGCATCCTGGATGAAGGCGCGCAGCAGATCATGGCAATGAGCGGCACTGACACCCGTCTCAGCCAGACTCGCGCGCATTCTGACGGCTGCCGGGTATGGCGCATCCGATACGCCGTCCAGAACACGGCCCATTTCAGTCAGCCGGGCGATTTTCTCCTCCGCCGGCAAATCGGGATTGTCGCCGATATCATCGGACTGCCGCGCGAAATCATAATACGCGTGAACATGCACTCTGAGATCGGGTCGGATCAGGAAGGATCCGACGGGGAAATTTTCCGTCCCCTTATTCTTACCGGACGGGGTTTCCAGCGTGTTGGTGCTCATGCGTGTCCACCCTGAACGCGCCCCTTCCACGCGCCACCGGCACCATTCCAATGCGCCCAGGCGGACTCGATCGTGGCGACCAGATAGAACAGTGCGACCAGCGGCAAAAGCGGCGCCCATAACAGCGAGCGGCGATAGCGTTTCAACATTGGTGCGACGGAGATGATCATCATGACCCAGGCAATCAAGCCAAATAGCGCTCCGGTTCCGTGCCCGAACAGCGCCAGCCAGGGTGGGACCAGGAAAATCAAGCTGAGGCCCAACACAGTGCCGACGAGCATCAGCGGCGAGTAGCGAAGCTGGGTATAGGCGGACCGGGCGATCATGGCGCGAATGTCGCTCAGCTCTGGATAAACGCGCAAGCTTCGCGTGCCATCAGCAAGGCCAAGCCAGATCCGACCCTTGGGCTTTAGCGCCGCCGCGAGCGCGCAATCATCGATCAGTCGATCGCGGATCGATGTGACACCACCGATCGCGTCCAGCGCCGAGCGCCGAACCAGCATGCACCCGCCGGCCGCAGCAGCTGTCCGACGCCCCGGATCTGCCACCCAATCAAACGGGTAAAGCATACGGAAGAAATAAACAAAGGCCGGGATTACCGCGCGTTCGGCAAAGGTGAAGCAGTTGAGCTCGACCATCAGCGAGGCAAGGTCGAGATGCCGCGCCTCCGCCTTCGCCACCAGCTGCGCCACATTATCCGGCGCATGCGCGATATCGGCATCGGTCAGCAGTACGAAGGCGGCATCGGGTGCGGTTTCGGCCGCGCGCGCCAAGCCCTGATTGACCGCCCACATCTTCCCGACCCAGCCCGGCGGCAATGATTCGCCGGACAGAATGGTCAGGCGATCCTCCGCCCCCGCTTGGGCCGCCGCCTTGCGGGCGAGATCAGCCGTACCGTCGCTGCTCTGGTCGTCGACCAGCACGATCGACAGGCGTCCGGGATAATGCTGCGCCATCAGGCTGGTGATCGTATCGGCGATGCTGTCCGCCTCATCGCGAGCCGGGATGACGGCGACGATGTCAGGCCAGAGGCTAGGCGGCGGCGGGGCAATCTCAACCGGGTCGCGCCAGAAATTGCCATGGCGGGTCAACAGATAGATCCAGATCGCGACAGTCGCCAATCCAAGCAGCATCACCGGATCGCCCCATGGTCGACGAACCAGTCGATCGCGTCTTTGATACCGTCGACCGCCGGGCGGGGTTTGTAGCCCAAGTCGCGCTTTGCTTTGGCGGAGCTGAAGAACATCTTCTTGCGGGCCAGACGCAGCCCATCAACCGTGGCGAACGGTTCCCCGCCGAAGAACCGCGCATAAAGCTCCGCCGCCATGGCAAAGGGCACGATGGGGCCGATGGGCAGCGCCACTTTCGGTGGCAAGCGGCCGCGCAGCCGCGCAATCTCAGTCAGGAAGTCACGCAAGGTAAGATTGTCCCCGCCCAATATATAGCGCTCACCGATCTTGCCGTATTTAAGCGCTGCGAGATGCCCGTCGGCCACGTCGTCGACATGCGCGAAATTGAGCCCCGTATCGACAAAGGCCGGCATGCGTCCGGTCGCGGCCTCGACGATGATGCGCCCGGTCGGTGTTGGCTTGATGTCGCGCGGCCCGATTGGGGTCGAGGGATTGACGATGACCGCCGGCAACTCTGCCTCGCGGACCAGTCGCTTGACCTCCTCCTCCGCCAGGAATTTCGAACGTTTGTAATGACCTACCATGTCGGCGAGCGAGCTTGGCACGAGTTCATCCGCCGACGCCCCGCCTGGCAGAATGCCGAGCGTGGCGACCGAACTCGTATAGACGACACGCTCGACGCCGGCGGCAATCGCCGCCTCCATCAAATGCCGCGTGCCATCGACATTGGCGGCATACATTTCTGCCGGCCTGCGGACCCACAGGCGGTAATCGGCCGCGACATGGAACAGGGTGCGGCAGCCAGCCAGGGCGGCCCGGATCGTCTCGGGCTCTTCGAGCCGGCCAACCCAGAGTTCGACCGGCAATCCGGCTAGGTTATCCTGAACGCTGCCAGGCCTCACCAGGGCGCGAACTGTGTGGCCTTCGTCAATCAGCTTGCGGATCACCGCCGATCCGACAAAGCCGGTCCCGCCGGTCACGAGGGAAAGTCCTTGGAAGCTCAAGGGAATGCCGTTTCTGCCATTATGCTTGCGGCGCGGATCATGCGTCAGCGTCGCGCGCAGTACCAGTCAAAAAGCCGACACTACCCGCCTACCAACGCGCCCACCACAAAAACGCGATTGACTCAGCGGACCCAAGCGGGCGAAGACAGACCCAATTCGATGAATGGCGGGATCAACGCGCAGATGGGCAAGCTTGGGACGTTCTGGGGCGTTGTCGCATTCGCGTTGATGAGTGGCATCGCACTCGCCGCCCCGCCCGCCGCGATTGATGATGCGGCGGTGGCGGATCTGGCCTGGTACAGCCCTTCTGAGATAGCCGTTGGCGCTGGTGCTGACGATCCGTTCCAAGGGATCGAGCGGAGTGCGGAACTCAGCGGTGTCGTCCGGCTGCAGCCGATCGGCGATCCGAACTCGTTCTTCTTTTTCCACCCGCGCCCGGAATTCGGCGTCAACGTCGACCTGCAGGGCAAGACGTCTTTCGCCTTTACCGGTCTCGAATGGACTTTCTTCAAATGGCACCATATCTCGCTTGGCGGCGATTTCGGTGGCGCCATCCATGATGGAAGGCTGCACAAGGAGACCCCGGACTTGCTCGACCGCAAGGAATTGGGATCGCGCTTTGAGTTTCACGAAGGCTTCATCCTGGCCTACCAGTTGACCAAGCATTACGGCCTTGAGATGTGGCTCGATCACATTTCAAATGCGGGCCTCGCCAAGGTCAATCAGGGACTTGAAACCAGCGGGCTCCGCGCCACACTGAAATTCTGAGACATGATGCGACGCGGCGCTGATCGAGTTAGACGTTGCTCTAACCCCACCACCCCACTATGTGATAGGCCCATGAGCGGACGCCAGCCCTGCGCCCCGGTAATCCCGGACCTTAATTGAAACCGCTCACCATCACGGTCGACCAGCTTTGAATATCGGGCCACTCCTCATCCATTATGGGCCCATTACCGCCTATGCCGTCACCTTCCTGTGGACGTTGCTGGAGGGCGAGACGGTCGTCATCTT
>CAIZEE010000005.1 GCA_903931835.1 uncultured Elstera sp. | reverse complement strand
CCAATCGACCGAGGGATAACTGGCTTAATGACGCTTCCGGCCATTATCATAAAATCGTCATGATGGGGCGCGAAATGAGAGGGAATCGCGGCTCGTGCCGTATTGATCTTGGGGCCCAAGCTTGCCAGTTGTGGGTCGGCGGGTCTAAACCCTCCTTAAGCATCCGGGACAAATTTTGAGTGTCATGACCGAACCTTCTCTGCTGCGCTTCGAAGCGCTGGACGCAACCCCGCTCGTCACCGATCCCTTTGAATTCGTTTATGTACCGCAATTCGTTGATGCCAAGGCATTCGCTGAGATCAATCGCGATTTCCCCAGGGTCGATCGCGGCGGCTCCTACCCGGTCGATACGCTGGAGTGCGGGCCGCATTTCAAGCGTTTCGTCGAGGCGTTGGAGGCGCCGGAACTGCGTCACGCGATTGAGCGTAAATTCGGCCTGGATCTGACCGACTGCCCGACCATGGTGACGGTGCGCGGCCACGGGCGGACAAAGGATGGCGGTATCCACACGGACTCGCTCGATAAGGTGATCACCCTGTTGATCTATATGAACGAGGAGTGGCCGCATCAGGGCGGGCGGTTGCGCCTGCTGCGCGGCCCGTCGGACATCGACGATTATGTCTGCGAAATCCCGCCAGTGCGCGGCAATATGCTGGCCTTCCGTCGGTCAGACCGCTCCTATCACGGGCATCTGCCGGCCGAGGATCGCAGGCTTAGCCTGCAATTGAACTGGATGATCGACGCAGCCTCGCGCGACAGCGAATTGAAGCGTCACCGCCGCTCGGCATTGCTGAAGCGGATCAATCCGTTTGGGTAGAAGGCGATCCGCGTTTCGGTCCGGCCGCGACCAGCCAGGCTGATACCAGCATCGGTATGATCACGTTGACATACATCATCGGGATCATCAGCGGCACGTTGACCGCCAGATTGGCAAGGCCGATACCGATCGCCTCAATCCCGACCACGAACAATATGGCGATCATGACGCGCAGGCTCTGACCCCGGCGGGAGAAATTGCCGGCCAGCAAGGCTGCCAAGGCGACCATGACAAAGCAGGGGATGAAGAGGGGGGCGACCAGCCGCTGGTGCCCCTCGGCGCGAAATGTCGCCAGCGTATGCGGATCGGTCACGTCGGTGGGCTCGAGCAATTCGAACAGGTAGCGTTCGGTCGCAACCCGGTCGCGCTCGCTGTCGTCATCGCCTTTGGCCCGCGCGATATCCAGCGTATAGCGCTCGAAAAACAGGAAATTGACCGTGTTGTCGGCGCGGTTCAACTGTTGGCGATTGCCGTTGAGCATAATGATGCGCGGGCCCTCGGCGGTGTTCACCAGGGCGCCGTGTTCGGCTGTCATGGTGATCGGCTTTTCCGGATCGCGCTCGTCGTTCAGCATGATGCCGTTCAACTCGCCATGGCTGCCCTGTTCGCGCACGAAGATGGTCATGCCTTGGTCGAGCGTGGTGAACACGCCCTCCTGCATGATCACGCCGGAGTAATTATTGCGCATCTCAAGCTGCAGATCCTTGAATGCGCGATAGGAGGTCGGCAGGACGTAAAGCGTCAGGAAATAGCCCATCAGCGTCATCGCGAAGGCGACAATCAGGGCGGGCGCCATCAAGGGGACGGGGCCAAAGCCGACGGCGCGCATCACGACCAGTTCGCTATCGGTCTGCAGCTTGTTATAGGTGAACAGAACTGCGGCGAAGAGGGCGATCGGCAGGACGACGACCAGGAAGTTCGGCATGATCAGCACGGCGATGTAGAGGAACATCGATACCGGCAAGCCGCGATTGACCATCCAATCGACGAAGCGCAGCGATTGGGTCAGCCAGATCACGCTCGACATCGTCAGAACCACGGCGATCGCAGCGACAGTGATCTGGTTCAGTATGTAGCTGACGATGCGTGGCAAAAGTCTCGGACGAAGCTCACCAGCGGCACCCAGTGCTGCCACACCGCCGGTTAGCGCCATGACGCCGGACCCGTCAAGAATTCACACCGTGGCACTGTTTATACTTCTTGCCGGATCCGCACGGACAGGCCGAGTTTCTGGCGATCTTGCCCCAGCTCTCGGGATCCTTCGGATCAATCCAGCGATCGGCGGTCTCGTTGAATACCCAGCCAGGCGGCGCCGACTCGGCGGTGACCAGTCCTTGGGGGCGACGCGACGCCAGCGCGGTTGCCGCTCCGCCGTCAACCACGCCGCCAATGGCTTCGGGTTGCTCGTGGACGAGCTGGAATTCCTGCGGCGGCGGGTCCCATTCTGTCCGCTCGGGCGGGCCGACGCGAACCTCAACCTGCGACAGAACGGAGGTTACGGTTTCGCGCAAACGCGCCAGCATGGCTTCGAACATATCGAAGGCTTCGCGCTTGTATTCGTTCAACGGATCGCGCTGGGCATAGGCGCGCAACCCGATGCCCTGGCGCAGATGATCGAGGGCTAGCAGGTGATCCTTCCACGCCTGGTCGAGCAGGTTCAGCAGCATGCTTTTCTCGGCCATGCGCATCACGGGCGCACCGAAATTGGCTACCTTCTCCGCCATCTTGCGGTTGGCGGCATCGGTGATCCGCTCCAGCATCGTATCGGCGTTGATACCGTCCTCTTTGACCCAGGCGGGGATGTCGAGATCAAGATTGAACAGGCGCAGGCATTCTTCCTGCAGCTGTGTGGCGTTCCACTGCTCGGGATATGAATTGGGCGGGATCGTGTCGGCGATCAGGATGTTGATCACCTCCTGCCGCATATCAGCGACCGTGCCCGACACGTCGTCGGCATTCATGATCTCGCGCCGCTGCTCATAGACGACCTTGCGCTGGTCGTTCATGACGTTGTCGTATTTCAGCAGGTTCTTGCGGATCTCGAAATTGCGCGCCTCAACCCGCTCCTGCGCCTTTTCCAGCGCACGGTTGATCCAGCGATGAACGATCGCCTCGCCTTCCTTCAATCCCAGGCGCTGCAGCATCATATCCATGCGCTCGGACCCGAAAATGCGCATCAGATCGTCTTCCAGCGACAGGAAGAATTTGGATGCACCGGGATCGCCCTGGCGGCCTGACCGGCCACGCAGCTGATTGTCGATGCGCCGGCTTTCATGGCGTTCGGTGCCGACGACATAGAGGCCGCCGGCATCCTTCACGATCTGCTTCGCCGCATCGATATCGGCGCGGACCTCCGCCGTGATCCGCGCGATTTCATCGGGATCGGTAACGTTTTCGAGCTCGCGCGCGATGCGCATATCGAAATTGCCGCCGAGCTGGATATCGGTGCCGCGACCCGCCATGTTGGTTGCGATCGTGACCGCACCCGGCCGACCGGCCTGGCCGATAATATAGGCTTCCTGCTCATGGAACCGCGCGTTCAGCACCTGATGCGGAATCTTGCGGTCCTTCAGCAGCTCCGACAGCAATTCGGACTTCTCGATTGACACGGTGCCGACCAGCAGCGGCTGTTGCCGGGCGCGGCATTCGGCGATCAGGTCGATAATGGCCGCGTATTTTTCCTTGGCCGTGCGATAGACCTCGTCATCGGCGTCAACGCGTGCGACCGGCACGTTGGTCGGCATTTCCGCGACGTCGAGCTTATAGATCTCGCTGAACTCGGAAGCCTCGGTTGCCGCAGTGCCGGTCATGCCGGACAGTTTGGGATAGAGGCGGAAATAATTCTGGAAGGTGATCGAGGCCAGCGTCTGGTTCTCGACCTGGATCTTGACGTGCTCCTTCGCCTCCAGCGCCTGATGCAGGCCTTCGGAATAGCGCCTGCCATCCATCATGCGGCCGGTGAATTCATCGATGATGATGACCTTGTCATCTTTGACGATGTAGTCGACGTCGCGGGTGAATAGCTTGTGCGCGCGGAGCGCCTGATTGACGTGATGCACCAGATTGACGTTCTGCACGTCATAAAGCGTGCCGTGATGCAGCAGCCCTGCTTCGGTCAGCAATTCCTCGATGCGTTCCTGGCCGGCCTCCGTCAGGGCGACCGTGCGCTGCTTCTCGTCCTTCTCGTAATCCTCGTCGCCAAGGCGCGGGATCAGGACGTTGACCGAGATATAAGCCTCGCTGCTGTCTTCGGCGGGTCCGGAAATGATCAGCGGCGTGCGTGCTTCGTCGATCAGAATCGAGTCCACTTCGTCGACCACGGCGAAGTTGAACGCGCGCTGCACCATCTCGGTCAGATGGAACTTCATATTATCGCGCAGATAGTCGAAGCCGAACTCGTTATTCGTGCCGTAGGTGATGTCGCAGGCATAGGCTTGGCGGCGTTCCAAATCGGTCAGCCCGTGGACGATGCAGCTGACGGACAGGCCTAGGAAGCGGTGAATCCGTCCCATCCATTCGGAGTCGCGCTTCGCCAGGTAGTCATTGACCGTGACGACATGCACGCCCTTGCCTTCCAGCGCATTCAGATAGCTCGCCAGCGTAGCGACCAGCGTCTTGCCTTCACCCGTGCGCATCTCGGCGATCATGCCGCGATGAAGCACGATGCCGCCCATCAACTGTACGTCGAAATGACGTTGGCCAAGGACGCGCCGGGCAGTCTCGCGAACGGTGGCGAAGGCGTCGACCAGCAAATCGTCCAGCGTCTCGCCATTGGCCAGCCGCTCACGAAAACGATCCGTCTGCTGGCGCAGCTCGTCGTCGGTAAGTTTCTGGATATCAGGCTCGCGCGCATTAATCGCGGCAACCTGGCCTGCCAGTGATTTGATCAAGCGATCATTGGCTGATCCGAAAATCCGCCGGGCAATGGCCCCGAGCATCGATACCTCAACTACCAAAAAAGAAAGCCGCAAAGCGGCAAGTGGTAGATAGGGGCATCGGTGCGGCGTGTCAACGAATGGGGCGTAAGGCGGGCGGAGTGCTGCGCTATTCCACTGCCGGATGGCAGCCAAGCCTGGAGCAACGCTTGTTTTGCCCGCGCCAATATGCAACATGCGAGCGCATCGTTTCTCCGGTCGGCACTCAACTCTTGCCGCGCGCATCGCAGCCTCAAGGATTTCATCCATAATGTCCAAGCATCATCGCCTTGCGCTTTCGCTGGCTTTGTTCGCCGCTCTCTCGATCGGCTCGGCCTCCCTCGCTATCGCCGCCGACCAGACAATCGCCGATTTGCTGGCTCAGCCGGCACCGCCGACCGATGCCGTCGTCGCCCGCGTCAACGGCGTGGAGATCCATCGCTCCGAAGTGCTCGATCAGCTGCGTGCGCTGCCGGCCCAGGTGCGCCAGATCCCGCTCGACCAATTCATTAAGGTTTATTACCCCCGGCTGATCGACCAGATGGTCAACGACAAGCTGCTGATCGCCGCCGGCAAGGCCGAGAAACTGGGCGACGACAAAGAGGTCAAGGCCAAGGTCGCGCTGTATCAGGATCATGCGATCGAAGAGGTTTATGTCAGCCGGGCGGTGAAGGCGAAAATCACCGACAAGGCCGTGCATGACCGCTTTGAGCAAGTGCTGAAAGAGAACCCGCCGCAGGATGAGGTGCATGCGCGCCATATCCTGGTGGCGACCGAGGCGGAGGCGAAGGACATCATCGCCCAGCTCGACAAGGGCGCCAAATTCGAAGTGCTGGCCAAGTCGAAGTCATCCGACAGCTCGGCCAAGGATGGCGGCGATCTCGGCTTCTTCACCAAGGGGGACATGGTCCCGGAATTCGCCGATGTGGCGTTCAAGTTGAAGCCCGGCGAATACAGCAAGGTGCCGGTCAAGACCCAGTTCGGCTATCACGTGATCAAGGTCGAGGAACGCCGCGCCAGCAAGGCGCCGACGTTCGAGGAGTCGAAGGAACAATTGACCCAGGAGATGGGTGAGAAAGTGACGGCCGCACTGGTCGGCGATCTTAAGGCCAAGGCGAAAGTCGAAACCTTCGGGCTCGACGGCAAGCCGATGCCGGCCGCAGCACCCCAGTAAGCGTTATCGTCATGGCGACCCCGAAGATTGTCTCAGCACTCGCCCCCAGCGCCTTTCCCGACCTGCCGGTCATTCCCGGCGTGTCGCTTGCCGGGGGCGCGGTCGGTATCCGCTACAAGAAGCGCAGCGACGTCATGCTGGCGGTGCTGGATGAGGGCAGCAGCGTTGCCGGCTGCTATACCAGATCGTTGACCGCGTCAGCACCGGTCGATTGGTGCAAAGCGGCCGGGGCCAAGGGCCGCGTTCGTGCGATCGTGGTGAATTCCGGCAACGCCAATGCGTTTACCGGTTCCGCCGGTGTCGCCTCGGTCGAGCGGGAGGTTGCGGCGACCGCACAGCTGGTCGGCTGCAAGAAGCACGAGGTGTTTGTCGCCTCGACCGGCGTGATCGGGGAGCCGCTCGCCGACGACAAGATCGTTGCCGGCCTGCCGGCGCTGTTGAAAGCGGTCAAGCCGACCGGCTGGAAAGCCGCCGCTGAGGCGATCATGACGACCGACACCTTCGCCAAGGGGGCGACCGCTACGGCGCTGATCGACGGCGTGCCGGTGACGATCAATGGGTTCGCCAAGGGCTCCGGCATGATCGCGCCCGACATGGCGACTATGCTTGCCTTCGTCTTCACCGATGCGGCGATCTCCGCCGATGTTCTACAGCATGAATTGACCCGCGCGACCGACCGGTCGTTCAACTGCATCACGGTCGACAGCGATACCTCGACCTCCGACACGCTGATCCTGAGCGCCACCAACAAGGCGGCGCATCGTCCGATCAAGGATAAGAAGGACGCCCGGGTAAAGGCGTTCCGCCGCGCACTGGAGGCGGTGCTGACCGACCTCGCCATACAAGTGGTGAAAGACGGCGAGGGGGCGGAGAAATTTATCACCATCCGCGTCACGGGTGCGGCCACATCCAAGGCGGCGCGGCGCATCGGCCTTGCGATCGCCAACTCGCCGCTGGTCAAGACAGCGATTGCCGGCGAGGACGCGAATTGGGGACGCATCGTCATGGCGGTCGGCAAATCGGGCGAGAAGGCCGATCGAGACCGGCTGATGATCAAGATCGGCGGCGTGACGGTGGCGGCGAACGGCCAGCGCGTCGACGGCTTCGACGAGACGCCGGTCGCAGCCCATATCAAGACACGGGACATTGCGATCGAGGTCGACGTCGCTATCGGCAAGGGCGACGCCACGGTCTGGACGTGTGACTTGACCCATCGCTATCTCGACATCAATGCCGGATACCGTAGTTAGCGCGGGGTACGACCGGCAGGATGCCGGCTCGTACAATTCTGGCTCACCGGCCATCCTGCCCCAGCCGGTTCTGCTGACCGGGCGGCTGTGCTTGCGACCCTTGAGCCGCACAGACCGCCCGGCGATCGAGCGGTTGGCGGACGATCCCGATATCGCGCATTGGTGCTCGGCCATTCCCCATCCGCTGCCGCGCACCGCAGCCTTATCCTGGATCGCGGCATCCTTTGCCGAACGTCAGCATGGCGAAGCCGTGACCTATGCGATCGAACGCCGCCAGGACCGTCAATTCATGGGTGGGATTAGCCTCAGCTTGGATAAAGGGCGTGGGACCATCGGCTATTGGCTGGGCCGCCGGCATTGGAACCAGGGTTATGCGACCGAAGCGCTGCGCCGTCTTCTGGCCTTCGGGTTCGAGATGTTCAGCCTGCGTGAGATCAGCGCCTATACCATGCCGGACAACGCGGCCTCGCTTCGCGTCCAGGCGAAGGCCGGAATGATCGACCAGGGCGCGGTCGATCACGTCGACGGCTTCCTGGTCCGCCATTGCCTTGTCCGCGCCCCCCGAAAAGCGGCACCGTGGTTCAACCGCTGAAGACCATTCTGGTCGCAGCGGTGGCGCTGGTCGATGGCGATGGCCGCGTGCTCTTGGCGCAGCGCCCGCCGGGTAAAAGCCTGGCCGGAATGTGGGAGTTTCCCGGCGGCAAGGTCGAGGTCGGCGAGACGCCGGAAAAGGCGCTGATCCGGGAGCTCAAGGAAGAACTCGGCATCGACGTCGCGGCTAGCTGCCTCGCCCCCTTCACCTTTGCCTCTCATACCTATGACGAGTTTCACCTGCTCATGCCGCTTTATGTCTGCCGGGTCTGGAAGGGCATCGCGACGGCGTTGGAGGGGCAGGTGCTCGCCTGGGTCCGGCCATCGGCGATGACCGGCTACCCGATGCCGCCGGCGGATAAGCCGCTGGTGGCGATGCTGCGCGATCTGCTCTAAGGCCAGCTCCTGATCCGGCCGCCGGTGCGTTCAGCGTCGATTGCGGCGGCAAAGAAGGTCTCGATCTCCCGCACGCAAGCGATGTTCGCAAATAAACTGTCAGCATGGTTGCGGATTTTCTCGACGATCGTACTACGCCATTCCCGATCATTGGCTAGTCGATGCGCCAAGGCGACGAACTCTTCCTCGGACTGTGCGATCAGATCGGGGACGCCCATTGCCTGATACAACCCGGCCGTCACGCGGCCACGCATGAACTGGCCGGGCCAGGTGACAATCGGCGTGCCGAGCGAAAAGGACTCATAGCTAGTATTGCCGCCGCCGAAATGGCGGGTGTCCAGCACCACGTCGGCGGTCGTCAGCAGTGTCAGAAAATCCGCCCGTGGCAGGAATCTGACCACCGTGATCCGGTCGACCAGTTCGGGATAGGTGCCGCCGATGCGCTGGATCAGCAGCTCGCTATAGCTCTGCTGCTGGCCCGCGATCAACACCAGCCGTCCTGCAGGATCCCCGTGCAGGATGGCGGCGAGCGTTTGATCGAAATCCGGATGGAATTTGAAAAGCGTCTGCGGACAGAGATACAGATGCGCGTCTGTCGGCAGGCCAAGCTTGGTTCGGATATCACCTGACGAGGGGTCGGCCACGGCCAGGTTTGGGCGGGGGTAGTAGGTCGGCGGATGACTGAGCCGGATCAATTGCTCGCTATAATAGGCCTCAGCCCCCGCAGGCTCCATCGTATCGACGGACAGAAAATAATCCATCGCGGGAACGCCGGTCGTCACAGGATGGCCCCAGGTCACGGCTTGCACGGGGGCAAGCTTGGCGAAGCTTAGGAAATAGGTCAGCACATCCATGCCGATATCGGTATAGAACAGCAGATCAACCTGGGCATCGGCGATGATCCGGCGCGCCACCGCAAGATTGCGAGGAATGGCGATAACCTGGTCGGCGGCGCGGTCAATCGCCTGGCTGAGCTCGTCGGTCGACCCGGGCGGGCGGAAAATCACGACCTCGAAGCGTGCCCGATCCATCTGCTCGATCAGGCCCTGATTGAGCCGGCCCATGGTGTGATTGTGCAGATAGGCGGAGATGATGCCGATCCGATATCGCGTTCCGGGTGACGGGGGCGGTTTGCCGGTCATGGCGTTCCAGCCGAGACCTGGGCACGCGTTCAGATAAAACCGGGCGATCTGTTCCTGAATCGGCCGATCATCCAGCCCGGCATAGGCTAGATAGAAATTTGTCTGGCCGATCGCGTTCAACGGATCGGTGAAGCTGTAGCCGCTCGCCTCCAGCGCCTCGAAATCCGAGACGAAGCGTTCACGCTCCGCCAACAACGCGCGCAGGGATGGCGGGATGATCGGCAGGATGGCGGCGTGGCGAACCGCCAGCCCGTTCATATCGGGCTTCAGCGTCATTGCCTGATCCAGCGCTGCCCGGGCGCCCAGATAATCGCCCTGATCCGACAAGGCGCTACCGAGATTGATATAAGCCGCGACGGCGGTCGGATCGATCTGGATCGCCTCGCGGTACCATTTGATCGCAGCGGCGACATCGCCCGAGGCTTTGCAGGCGACACCGAGGCCGATTCTGGCGTTGGCCAGCCTCGGTTTTTGCTTGATCGCCGCCGTGTAGAATTCGATCGCTTGGCCGATGCGGTTTTCGATCTGCAAGGCGTCGGCGAGCGCCGATTTGATCTCCGCGACATGCGGGCTTGCATCGGCGCGGCGGCTGAGTTCTTCGATCGCGATCGCCCCGTTACCGCAGTTTTGCAGAAGCTGCGCCAGCATGGCGTGGGCCTCGACAAAGTCAGGTTTCAAATCCTGCGCCTTGCGGATACTGGCAAGAGCCTCATCGACCTTGCCGGTTTCCACCAACGCCAAGGCCAGATTGAAATGGCTTTCGGCGTGATTCGGATTGATTGCCAGCACTTTGTGGAAATGCCCTATCGCCTCTTCGATGTCTCCCCGCCGCTGCAGCAGGGCGGCGATATTGGCCTGGGCGTCGAACAGGTTGGGATCGATCGCAATCGCTCGGCGCATCGCGGATAGCGCGGCTTCGATCTCGCCCATCTCCTGCAAGGTGACGCCGAGATTGCAGTGGGCATGGGCGAGGCCTGGCTGAAGCTCGGTCGCGCGGCGAAACGCCTGAACCGCCTGGGCGCGTTGTCCCATAGCGCGAAAGGCGTTGCCGAGGTTGAAATGCGCATCGGCGTAATCGGGCTTGAGCGCCACTGCTTGGCCGATCAACTGGGCCGCCTGCGCGGCTTGACCGAATTGCAGGGCGAGCGCGCCCAAGTAATGCAGGGTGCCGACATGCTTCGGATCAGCCGCCAGCGCCTGGCGGTAATACCCTTCCGCCTCGCCAAACCGGCCGGTCGCATGGGCGCGCAGGCCCTCCTGAAAAGCCGCCTCGCCTGGTGACGGCGGCAGCTGCGATAACGGCGACGGGGTACCTGTATTTTGGCCAAGTTTGGCGGCGGCTCGGCGTTCCTTGCGGCTCATGAGAGCGTTCCCAGGTGGGCTCGGGTGATCATCATACGATGCCTCAATGCGGTTTCCCGTTTCCCAGCGCCTGGGCCAGCGGCGTTTCCGCACTGCCCCGACGCAACGGGACTTGCTGGCTCGGCGCCGGCGCCCAGCCGGTCATGAACAGCGTTTGAAACGTCATCTGGATGCGACCGTCCTGTTGCATGGCCTCGTCGTAAAGCGATGATGCCGCGCGCGCAAGCACGCGGCGGGGCAGCGGCGAACGTGGCCGCTCAATGACCGCGTTGGTTTCCGCCATGCCACGCAAATCGGCAAACAGCGTCTCCACTTTGCCATAAGTCACGGTCAGCCGGTCGCTGTCGACGACCGGCAGTGCGAAACCCGCGCGTTGCAACAGCATGCCGAGATCGGGCAGATCGGTCAGGGGCGAGAAACGCGGGCTGACGCCGCCCGTCTCCTCCAACTCTGCCTCAAACACGGCGCGGCGTAATTCCATCAACGTATCGCCGCCCCAGAGCGAGGCGATGAACAGCCCGTCGGGCTTCAACGCCTGGCGGATCTGTAGCAAAGCGCCCGGCAGATCATTTACCCAGTGCAGCGATAGATTGGAGACGACGAGATCAAGCGATCCGGGCTCTATGGCCAAGAACTCTTCATCCATCACCAGCCGCGGCGCGTCTGCCTGCGCCACCATGGCGGGGCTGAGATCGGTTGAAATCCAGGTGGTGATGCCGGCCCGCCCGCCGTGCAGCCGGCCCAATATGCCGGTTCGGCAGCCGAGTTCCAGTGCAACCGGGAAAGTAACGCTCATATCATCCAGCCGGTCGAGCAGCGTCTCGCCAACGGCGCGGAACAGGAAGTCATGCTGGGTGAATTTGCTGGCCGCGCGATCACGATGACGGCGCACGAGATGTCGATCGAAAACCGTCTGAGAATTGCCCATCTGTGATTGATAACGGAGCGGCCGTCGGCGCGGAAGCTGGAAATTTTGGATATCAATAAAGCCAGTAAGTATCTGGGTATTTCGTCGAGTTTGAACGGATCGAAGCGGTTCTGCGCGGCAGACTCTTGTGAAACGCATCAACTTTAGACAATATAATGATAAGTGCCGGGCTAGCGGGGGAGTTAATACTATGTTTACTATAATGATCCGGAAAGAGATTCTTTATTCTTTTTAAATCATCGATCCATTATGAGTGTCTTTGGTAAAATGGATAAATCGCTTCCGGTTAATGTTGTTTCCGCTGGTCAGCGAATTAGACGCAATGTCAGCCTTTCTGGACGTCGGACTAGTGTCAGCCTTGAAGCAGCAATATGGGCAGCGCTTGCCGATATTTGCAAACGAGAGAAAATTCTATCGATAGACCTCCTTTCTCGCGTGCATGAAGGTGTCCCGGACGCCAGCTTCGCCTCCTCGTTGCGTTTGTTTGCATTGGCTTACTACCGCGCTCTTGTGATGGCCCAGCCTGATTATCTAAAAAATGGCGGGCAGCTCGAGGCCGAAACGGGCCCGTCCGTTCTGGCCACGGCCCTCGCCGACCTTACCTAAAACCGCTATCCCGCCGACGACCGACGAGAAGGGGTGCAGATGATCAAAGCCCTACAGCTTTCCTGCCTCGCACTCATGGCTCTGGCGCTAGCCTTCCAAGCCCGTGCGGAGACCCCGACATCTGAGGAAAAGGAGCTGATAGCGACCGAGCAGCGCTTCTATGAGGCGTCGGTCGCCCGTAAGGGCGATGGCTGGGGTGAGTTCGCCGCCGAGGAGGCGGTAACCAGCTCGGTGACCGGCCGTGCGAAGATCATCGAGGCGATGAACCATTTCTATGAGAGCTCGACGCTCGACTGGCATGCGACATACGCCCATGTCTTCGAGACTATCGGCGTCACCAGCGGCCCTTACGTTTTGCACGGCAAGAAAGCCGACGGCACCCCGGTGACACTAGAGGGCCATTACGTGACGGTGTGGCGGCGCACGGCGTCTGGGTGGAAATTCGTCTGGGACGGGGACGCAAAGGAATAGGCGATCTACCAGATCAATCCCGGCAATGCCCCTTGTGGCTTCACGCCTGCATTACCGCAAAGCTCCGCAATCACCCGCAATGCCCGTTCGTCTTCCAGCGGCCCGATCTCGGCGGCGTGAATGCCGCCGGTCACGAAGTAAGAATCGATTCCGACGGCCTTGGCACCCGCCATATCGGTTGCCAGCGCATCGCCAAAGGCGGCGATGCGGCTGGTATCGCTGAGGCCAAGCAGGCGGAAACATTCATGATAGACCGATGGGAACGGCTTGCCGTGATAGCGCACCGTGCCGCCCAGCGTCTCATATTCAAGCGCGAGCGCGCCGGCGCAGATTTCCCTGATCCCGTGATGGATCACCACCAGATCGGGATTGGCGCAGATCATCGGCAGGTTGAGGGCGGCCGCCTTTGCGAGCAACTCGGCATAATCCGCCACCGTCTCGCCGAAATCAGCCCCGGTATTCAGGATGAAATCGGCATCCTCGACGCGCTCGACCTGAACGACATCGACGCCTTCCAGCATCGGGGTGTCCTTGAACAGGCCAAGCAGGTAGCAACGCGGACCGAGCGCCGCATACCAGGGATCGGTGCGCCGCTTCAGGTTCTGCCAAACCTCCTGGCCGGAGGTCATCAGCACGTCGTAGAGCTCAGGCGGGAAGCCTAAATCCTGCAGGACCAGCACGATGCCGGCAGCGGGGCGGGGCGCGTTGGACAGCAGGGCGATACCTTTGCCGGCCGCCTTCATCTGCTTAAGACAATCGATGGCGCCGGGATAGGCCCGGCCGCCGTCATGCAGCACGCCCCAGACATCGATGATGAAGCCGTCATAGCGATCGGCACGCTCTGCGATCCCGCGCAGCAAGGGAATGGTATCGGTCATGCGGCGGCTCAGCGGTAATCGTCGGGCCGCGGCGGGCCGAATAATTTGCCTTCACCGAAATCGATCGCGTAGTCGAGCAGATCGCGCAACACCGACTCGCTGTCGATTCCGTCGACGATCAGATCGATCGCACCCGGATCAAGCGCCCGTTTCAGGGCTCTCGGATCGCCGTCTCGCGACAGGGTCGACATCAGGACGGGGGCGGCAACCTTGATGAAGCGAAAGCCCTTCTGCGACAGGTCGGAGACGAATAGATCGAGATTGGTCGCCTGATCCATACAGAAGCGGAAACCGATCTTGGACAGTTGCTCCAACTCGTTCTCGGTTCGGGGATCGAGGTGATAGACGTCGTATTGCGTCAGGCTGAACATGAGGTGCCCGGCCAGATCGGCGTTTTCGCGCATGAAGGCCAGAAAATCGCTGAAGAACTCGGCATCGTGCAACGTATCGCCGGCGATGTCGCAGAAAAAGCCGATCGGCTGTTTCTGCCGTCGCGCCCGGCGCACCAATTGGACGCAGCGCACCAGCAGCATATTGTCGATCGTCGCCATCAGCCCGGCGCGTTCGGCCACCGGCTTGTATTCCTCGGGCGAGATTACGCGGCCCTCAGGCGTTCGCACCGTGGCGAAACATTCGTAGTGCCGCGGCTTGCGCTGCGGCAGGCTGACGATCGGCTGCAGATAGAGATCGACCCGGTCAGCACTCAGCGCCTCACGCACCAAGGTCAGCAATTCTTCGTCATCGGCGGGATCGGGCTCCGGCGGTTCGACTGGCCCGACCGGCGCCTCGGGGCTTTCAGCGCGCAGAACCGGGAATTCGAGCGGCGGCGCATCCTTGTCATCGACCACGCGCTGCCAATCGGCGCGTTCGCGCGGCTCGGCGCGCAAGGGGGTCTTGGGCGTCGCGGGCTCGTCTGGCTTCATGCCGAGCGGCTCCGCAGTGCTCGGGACCACCGGCGTCTTCATCGTGACCGGCTGCATCGCCACGGTCTGCGGCGGGCGCTGCGATTGGCCGATCACCGGCTTGGCGGTTGGATCGCGCTTGACCGATAGCTGTTCGACCAGCGTTTTCAACACGCGCATCTCGGCGACCATGGTCTCGAATTCGATGCCTTTGACCCCGGACAGTTCCGGCGTGTCCATCTGCATGCGCTTGGCCAGACGTTGCGTTGCCTGGCCGAGACTGCCGAGCGTCTGGCGCAACCGCTTGATCTCCGCCCGGCGGTTCAGGATTTCCAGCGTCAGCATGCCAAGCAGAAACAAGACGGTGCCGATAATGCCGGCGATGCTCTCCGCCGATAGCAGGAGTGTTCCGCCGATGAGTTGTGGCAGGGCGAAAAACACGGCGAGGCCCAAGGCGACGCTGGCGAGCAGGCCGGCAACGAAAGAACTCTTCATAACCACTCCGGAAAGCGATGCAGACCTGACGCGTCGAGCGGCAACTCCGCCGTTCTGACAATCGAGGTCAAATCGACCGCGCCATAGACATGGGGGAACAACGCTCCCCCCCTGGAAGTTTCCCAGCGCAGGCGATCCCCCAGCGAACCGGCGTCGACGGCAAGCAGGACCAAGCCCGTCTCCCCCGCCCGATGCTTGGCTGCACTTTCCATGATCTGCGCTGCCGTCGAGAAGTGCAGGAACCCGTCCGCGCGGTCTGCCTCAGAGCCGAGATAGGCGCCAAGCTCCCGCGCGCTTGCCAAATCAGCCTGTCGAGCCAGATGGTAGATTAATTGCTTCATTGCGCTG
>CAIZEE010000004.1 GCA_903931835.1 uncultured Elstera sp. | reverse complement strand
CTCGGCGTGGCCACGTCGAGCGCGCTAGACGGCTTGGTTGTCGCACCAGGCGCGCGTACCGTACTGCTGGTATTATTGGCCGCCGAAAAGAACACACGGCCAAGCAACTCGGCGATATCGACCGGGCCTTGCGTGTACTGAATACGGGCACCCGGCTTCAGATTATCATCCGATGCGCCCGGCAGCAGCTTGACATAGCGGCCGCCCAGCAGCCCCTCGGTCGCGACTACCGCGACGGTATCGACCGGAATCTGCACATCGTTGCGGATGTCGATCTGCAGCATCGCCAGATAGGTCTTGGGGTCCAGGATCACGCCGATGACCCGCCCTACCTTGATGCCGCTCAGTTTCACGTCAGTTCCGGGCGTAATCCCATCGAGGTTCTGGAATTGAGCCTCGAGCACATAGCCCTTGCTGCCGCTGATATCTGAAACGCTATAGGTGAAATAGCCGAATATGACGGCGACCAGGAGGACGAGCGCACCTACCAGGGTCTCGACGACGTTACGCTTCATTTCTAGTCCCGGTCATGAATGATTTAACGATCAAGAAGGCTGTCACGGCTCGTAATCGCCGGTCGCCTTGCTGCGCTTGCCGCCCTTCAGCGTGTAGCCGGGCGGGCGGTACGCGAATTCAGTGCCCGTCAGATTGGGCAGATGTTCCTTTTGCCACGGGCGCTGCGGCGTCGCATCGGCGTTCGGCGGGCTTACGACGGTGTGATGTAGCCAACCATGCCATTCAGCGGCAACTTTCGAGGCCTCCGAAGCGCCCTTGTACAGCACCCATCGGCGGGCAGGGTAACCTTCTGTCGGGCGCCTTTCCTGAAAATAACGGTTCCCAAACGCGTCGGTGCCCACCACCTCGCCCCTGAGCCAGGTAAAAAGCCTGGTGCCAATCGTCATCCTGCTTATGCTCCAATGAACAATGCGCGAAAGATCTTCACCGCAAAATGCCGCCGCGACTATTGCACCGCAACGGTCAAGTCGTCCAGCTTTACCCGCATATCTCATCCTGTCGAAACGGAGATTGCTGCATCAGCTGTGCGATCTCGCCCCGGACGCTTGCGGTTTCTTGCAACAGGTACTCCGCGACCGGCCGCCGCAACCTCGGATCCCTGATCCAGTGAGCGCTGTAGGTCGGTACCGGTAGGTAGCCCCGCTGGAGTTTATGCTCACCCTGCGCCCCCGCTTCAACCCGTGCCAGCCCGCGTTCGATGGCGAATTCGATCGCCTGATAATAGCAGGTCTCGAAATGCAGAAACGGATAGTCGGCGACGCAACCCCAATTGCGACCGTAAAGCGTATCACCTCCCAGCAGATTGAGGGCTCCCGCTACCAGCCTGCCGTCATGCTCCGCCATGATCAGCACCACCCTGTCGGCCATTAGGCGGCCGATCTCGTCGAAGAAGCCGCGAGTCAGATAGGGATGGCCCCATTTGCGGTCACTGGTCGACAGATAGAAGCGATAGAAAGCATCCCAATGCTCATGCCGGATGTCAGCACCGGTCAACCTGCGCATGACCACGCCCGATTGTTCGACTTCCCGCCTCTCCTTGCGGATCGCCTTGCGCTTGCGGCTCGATAGGGCACCGAGGAAATCGTCGAAGCTCTGATAGCCCTCATTCGACCAGTGAAACTGCAGGCCGAGCCGCATCAGAAACCCTTCGCGTTCGAGCATTTCTGCCTGGGTTTGCTCGACATAGGTGACGTGAACCGACGAAACGCCCATCTGGTCGGTCACCTGAGCCAACCCGGATGCGAGCATCTCAGGCGTCTTTGCGGGTGCGCCCGGCGCTACCAGCAGGCGGGGGCCCGGCACAGGGCTGAACGGCACCGCGACCTGCAGCTTTGGGTAATACTGACCGCCGGCGCGCCGATAGGCATCAGCCCAGGATTGGTCGAAGACATATTCGCCAAACGAATGCGTCTTCAGATACATCGGCACGACACCGATAACGCCATCCGCCTTAGTTTCCGCAACGACGTGTCTCGGCAGCCAGCCGGCCTCGACACCGACCGATTCGCTGTCCTCCAGCGCCTTCAGAAATTCGTAGGAGACGAACGGATTATCGACGCCCGCGCAGCGATTCCATTGAACCGCCGGAATCTCGTCAATCCGGGCCACGAGCCTGATGCTGAGCGTCGCGAAATCAGAATCCATCAGTTAAAAACTAGGTACCGGTCGACAGCCCGGCAAGAAGCGCGTCCGAGTAAATTAAGATCAGCGAAACTCGATGATCGCCTCGACCTCGGCGGCCACACCGCGCGGCAAAGACGCAACGCCAACCGCAGAGCGCGCATGCTTGCCCTTATCGCCGAACACCTGCACGAACAAATCGGACGCGCCGTTGATCACCGCCGGCTGATCGGTGAAATCGGGTAGGCAATTGACGAAGCCGACCACCTTGACCACCCGCACCACCCGGTCGAGATCCCCACCCAGCGCCGCCTTGACTTGGGAAATGACATTGATCGCGCAGAGCCGCGCCGCCGCATAACCCTGCTCGACGGAGAACTCCTGGCCGAGCTTGCCGATAAAGGCGATCGTACCGCTATCCAATGTGATCTGGCCCGAGGTGAAGATCAGATTGCCGGTGATGGTGGTCGGAACATAATTCCCTACCGGTGCCGCCGCCTCAGGCAGGCTTAGTCCAATTTCGGTCAGTTTCGCGTCGATTTCCCCGGACATGGCGTGATCCCTCAAAGCGTGTACGACTGGCAGCGGACCTTAGCCGGTCGAGCGCTATTCGGACAAGCCAAGCGTTTTGCCGGGAAAACCAGCGGCGTCGAAATACCGGGTCTCGCCGACTTCCTGGTAGTCGAGTACAGTCGAGACGCCATTCGCCGCCGGGTCGGAGCGCAACACGCGACTGGCGAATTTCGGCATGGCGCCGCCGTTCAGCGCCTCTGCGGTAACGCGGCCCAAAAGCTTGCCATGCGCTGTGATCTTCAGGCCCAGCAGATCGGCCAGTGTCTTGCCGATATCGGCGTTGCTGACCGGCGCCTCATCGACGAAGCCGCGCCTGAAATCGGGGCCGATCGCCGCCATGAAATTATTGGTGTCGCCCCGGCTGAAACTGCCGTGCATGCCCTGGCCCTGCTGCAGCGTCGTATCGGCGATCTCAACTGAACAGATGACCGGTGTGGGGCAACCAACCGAGAAGCTGCGGAAATTGACCAAAATGGACGGCATCGGCGTCACGGCATCGCCATGCAGATTGATCGCCGATAACGGCAGTGTCCCGGCGAACTCCCCTAATCCATCATCAACGAACAGGCCGCTGACATAATCCTTGGCGAGCAGAGCATCGACCACTTTCTGTGCAAAACCGGGCGAAATCGGTCGCGGCAGATAGATCAGATCAGAGCCGCCATTGGCCGCCACGATTAATTGCGGCTTCAGCGGATTGGCCCCGAGGACTGCGCTGCCATAGGCAGGATGGGCGTTGAGACCGATCTCGGCATAATCCTTGTCAGGGTCCCAGATTTTCAGCCCAGTTGCCTTGGCGAGATCGAGCGCCAGAAAACCTGGCGGCAGGAAACCCGGTTGCACGTCCTCGTAATGCCCCTCCGCCGACGGGCTGCCGGTGCTTTGCCGCGAGATTGTCGAAAACCCGTGATCGGCCGCGACAATGATATCGGTGGTGTCGGCCAATCCCTGATCCGCCACGGCCCGCCGCAGCCGCGCCAATTGATCGTCGGCATTGCGGATACCGGCAAGCGAGGTCGGCCCGTGGATGCCGGGGATGAGAGCGTTGAGGCTGTCGCCTGATTATGCTGCGACCCGTCCGGATCGCGCGACCAGTAG
>CAIZEE010000003.1 GCA_903931835.1 uncultured Elstera sp. | reverse complement strand
GGGGATCAATCGGTTCTAGCAGCGTGACGTGATCCTGGCTCAGCTTGATCCCGGCCTCGTTTGACCGGTTGCATCGGGCGGGTTTGCCCACAATATCGAAGCTTATCATAAAATGGATGCAAGAATTGCTGCAAGTGTCCCCACCCGGCCCTATAGTCGCGGCTGATGCGGGGGTATGGAACTACCGCTGCGCTCAAATCCGCTTCTTGTTCTTAGGTCCCGCCCATCGATGAGTACCGTCGATACCAGCCTGCCGACCGACGCCCAAACACTGATCTCGGGCATATTGCGCTTCGCCGATGTCTCCGTGGTCGTCGTCTCGGCGGTGATCGCATTCTGGCTGCGCAACGACTCATTCAATATCCCCTTCTATTACTGGGAATCGGTGCTGCTGGGGGCCGTTCTGTCGGCCAATTACATGCATATCGCCAAGGTCTATCGCCCGGCGACGGTGGTCAGCATGTCGCTACAGCTGATCCGCGCAACCTTGGCCTGGATCGGCGTCATCCTGACGCTGGTCGGCCTCGCCTATTTTCTGCAGATTTCCGATTGGTTCAGCCGGTCCTGGATCATCTACTGGCTGATATTGGCGATTATCGGCTTCGGCGTGGTGCGCGTCGGCGTGTTGTGGCAGCGCCGCCGGCTGGAAATTCAGGGCGATCTGACGATCAATGTGGCGGTGGTCGGCGCCCACGAGATGGGCCGCGCCGTGATACGCCAGCTACGCCAGAGCCGCGGCAATATCAAGGTCATCGGCGTGTTCGACGACGATCCCGTCCTGCCAAAGGACATCGAAGGCTGCCCGGTATTGGGCTCGGTTGACGATCTGATCCGCCTGACCCGCACGACGCGCATCGACGAAATCATCCTGGCGATGGTCGACCGGACCGAGGAAGACATCAATAAGGTGGTGGCGAAGCTGCGCGAGGTGCCGATCAACACCAAGCTGTGCGCCCATTCGCTGCGCTTCAACCTACCCGTGCGCGGTTTTACCTCGCTGGCCGGGCTGCCTTTGCTGCATGTCTTCGAGCGTCCTTTGCGCGGCTGGGGCGGGTTGCTGAAGACACTGGAAGATCAGGTGCTGGGCGGCCTCATCCTGATCGCCTGCCTGCCGGTGCTGGCTATCGTCGCCATCGTCATCCGACTCGACAGCAAGGGCCCTGTGCTGTTCCGCCAGATCCGCTACGGCTTCAACAACAACCCGATCACCGTGTTCAAATTCCGCAGCATGTATACTGAGCTGGCGCCCGATCCCTCGGTGCCGCAGGCCAAGCGCAACGATCCGCGCGTGACCCGCGTCGGCGCCTTCCTGCGCCGCTCCAGCCTGGATGAGCTGCCGCAGCTCTTCAACGTGCTGCGGGGCGAGATGTCGCTGGTTGGTCCCCGGCCGCATGCGGTTGCGCATAACCAGCAATACGCCGCGATCATCGACGGCTATCTGTCGCGCCACCGGGTCAAACCGGGCATTACCGGCTGGGCCCAGGTCAATGGCTTTCGCGGTGAGACCAACACGCCGGAAATGATGCGCATGCGCGTGCAATATGATTTATTCTATATCGATAACTGGTCCTTGATTCTGGACCTGAAAATTCTGTTCTTGACCGGATTATACGGCTTCATCAATCGCAACGCGTATTAGCATAGGCGTCATACGTCCAAACAATAGTACCTCAACCGATCCTATGGGTTGGCAAATCTTAGCTTTAGGCTATATCACTCTTAGTGGATTGCGGCTATTTTAGCTGAAATCAATAGACCCCGCGTAAAGGGAATAAACGGACCGATGAATACCGCACCAGCATCAAGCGCAGTCGCTCGTGCCGGCGACTTGCCCGGTGGACAAGACGCCCAACTGCTTGAGTATCTGGAGCGTTTGGATCGGTTCCGCGCCGGCCGCCGGGCCATTCATATTCATCTCTCGAAACTGCAACCGCAAAACCGGCGCGACCATCACATGCGCATCGCCCTCAATACGTTTGAGGAGCTGGTGAAGCAGTATGAAGGTCAGCTGTTCTTGATGTTCAACGGCGACATCGTGTTCATCTGTAAGGATGCCAGCATCGCCGAGCTGGAAGTGGCCGTCGCGCGTATCCGCACGCTGTTCCATGAAGACCCGATCGCTCAGGATAGCGGCCCCGATGGCAGCCAGTTTTCGACATGGTACAATGTCGAGACGCAACATCGCGAGCTGTTCGGCTCGATCCGCCGCATCGTCACGGAGACCGCGCAGAAGCGCGGCGCCAAGATGGGCGCCGACGGCAAGCCGGTAGTCGAGCGCAAACGCGTGCCGATCGACCCGATCAAGCTCGCCAAACTGGAAGAGATTCTCGGCCGCGGCGATCTGTCGAACCTGCTGCGCCGCCAATCGATCTGCGCCGTGATGCCGAAGCAACCGCCGCAGCAGCTCTTCCGCGAACTCTATATCTCGATCGCCGATCTGCAGAACACGGTCGTCCCCGATGTCGATCTGTTCGCCGATATGTGGCTGTTCCAGCGCCTGACCCAGACGCTTGACCGGCGCATGCTGGCGCTGATGACCAAGAATGACGACAGCACGCTGAATGCCGCCTTCAGCCTGAACCTCAACGTGCAGACCATTCTGTCGCCCGAGTTCCTCGCCTTCGACAAGGCGCGCGCCAGCCTGCGCGGCAATGTCGTGATCGAGATGCAGAAGATCGACATCTTCGCCGATCTCGGCGCGTTCTTCTTCTCCCGCGACTTCCTGCGCGAGCGGGGATATCGCGTCTGCCTGGACGGCGTGAATTATATGAGCCTGCCCTTCATCGATCGCGAGCAGCTTGGCGTTGATCTGCTGAAGGTGGTGTGGAGCGACGAGATGAAGGGCGATCAGGTCGGCCGCGGCCTCGATCTCGTCAAAAGCTTCATCGCCCGCACTGGCCGCAGCCGGGTGATCCTGTCCCGCATCGATAACGAGGAAGGCATCCGCTTCGGCCAGGATCTCGGCATCAGCCTGTTCCAGGGGCGGTATCTGGACAATCTGCTGGGTGCCAAAGCCGGGCGCTAACCCCGCACGAGCGCTCCGTCGACCCAGACTTTGGTGATGTTAGGTCTGGTCGTATCCCAGATGATCCGCTGCAGCCTGTCCTCTGCCGGATCGCCCGCGTATTCGCGCAGATTGGTGTCCGGCACCGTCGCGTCGACCAGCATCGCATCGAAG
>CAIZEE010000002.1 GCA_903931835.1 uncultured Elstera sp. | reverse complement strand
GTCCAGGTGGCGATCGGATCGGGTCGGGGGAGCGTCGCGTTGCGGGTGACGGACTCCGGCCCCGGGATCCCGGCGGACGACCGCGAACGGGTCTTCGACCGCTTCTACCGCCCGCCCGGCCAGACCCAGTCCGGCTCGGGTCTCGGGCTCGCCATCGTGCGGCGCATCTGCGACCTGTATGGACTGGGGATCGAGATCCGCGACGGGGCAGCCGGGGTGGGCCTCAGTGTCCTGGTGACCTTCCCGGACCCCGGCAGCAGTCCCAAGGCCCATCCGCCCTAGCCGCGGGCCACGGGCGCGCCGAGCACCAACCCGGCGCAATCTCTCCGCCAGGCGGTAGCCCTGACCATCGCGCCGGGGTGCGATCAAAACGGATGTGGTGACCGAGACCCCAGGTACGCGGTCCTGGTCGTTGTCGTCGTTGTCGTCGTTGTCGTCGTCGTTGTCGCTGATGACATGGTCGACCGGTCGCCCGAAGCTGCGCTTGAAGTCGGCACCGGATATTTCCGCATCATCCAGCGATCGAACTGGAAGATCTTCATGGAAAATCTGAACGACATGATGCATGCGGTGGTCACCCATCAATCATCGATCGATGCCAGCGTCGATCAGGCAGCAGCGCTCGGCGCGGATGCGGAAGCACCCTTCGCGCTGCAAATCCTTCAAGGCAACGGTATGCCCTATTCCTGGTGGAAGAAGCTCGGTATCACCGTCTACCGCAACGGCCATAGTATGATGGACGGTATCGTCAGCCCGAAAAGCGAGGATCCGGTTTATTTGGGATACGTGAAGTCGCTGGAACAGGCGCGCGGGGTTGAAGCGGCTGAACGCATCCTGTCGATAAACCGGCATAACTCGATCGTCTGGCCCAGCATGTCATTGGTGCCGTCATTTCAGCAGGTGCGTGTGATCCGCCCGCTCAGCGTCGATCGCACGCTGGTCGAGGTCTTCAATTTCAAGCTCAAAGGTGCGCCGGCTGAGATGTACCGTAAGACATTGACCTATTCGAACGTCGTCAACTCGCCCTCCTCCCTCGTCATGCCGGACGATCTAGAAGCCTATCGTCGGGTGCAGGACGGTCTCACCTCCGACGCCGGCGACTGGGTCAGCCAGCACCGCGATTTCGGCCGTGATCAAGTTAGCGACGGCGCGCATTCCCATGTCGGCACCAGCGAGCTGCCCTTCCGCAATCAGGCCCGTGCCTGGATCGAATACATGACGGGGGCGGCATGAGCAGCGTTGCCGAACGGGTTCAAAGTATGACGACGACGCCCTCAATCGATGTCCTGACCGATTTCATCTTCGGCGAGGCAGCTTTGCTCGACGAGGCGAAATGGAATGAATGGCTCGATCTGTTCACGCCGGAGGGTACATACTGGGTGCCGCTCAGCCCCGACCAGCCCGATCCGCATGAGCATGTGTCGCTGTTCTATGAAGACCGCATCTTGATGGAAATGCGGGTGAAACGCCTGCTCCACCCGCGCAGCTTCTCGCTGGAGCCGCCGCTGCGCACCAGCCGGCTGGTCGGCAATGTCCGGCTGAAATCGGTCGACATTGCACAACGCAGCTGTATCGTCGGGTCGGCCTTTCATTTGCTGGAGGCGCGAGGCGATGAGCAACGCATGACCGGCGGCTTCTACACCCATCATCTGAGCTATGCCGGCCCGACGCTGAAAATCCTGCAAAAACGCGTCGACATGATCAACGCGCAAGCCCCCCATGAAGCGCTGCAGGTGTTCATCTGACCCGTATGGCCCCGTCTGGATCGGTCGTTATCGCGGTCCATTACCAGAATGAGGTGCTGCATCCTGACGGGCAAATCCGCGTCGGCGTAGCGGCGGACAGCCCTGCCCGCGCCGGCTTGATCGACGCGGCCGCTCGGCTGCTGACGGGTGCCAGGGCAAAGGGCGTTCCCGTGGTATCCGTGCGCATCGCCTTCCGCCCCGACCATGCCGATGTCATCACCAATTGCCGGCTGTTCCGCGATGTCGCGGCATCGGGGGCGATGAGCGACGGCAGTTGGGGCGCTGAATTTTTTGCCGATCTCGGACCGCTACCCGGTGAGTTCGTCGTCTCCCATAGCCGCAACAACCCGTTCTATGGCTCGCCTTTGGAACAAGTACTGGAAAGACTGCAAGCCAAGCATCTGATCTTCGCCGGGATCGCCACGAATTACGCGGTCGAGCACGGCGTCCGTCATGCGGCGGATATAGGCTTCGAGGTCACGATCGCGCGCGACGCGTGTTCTGCCGCCGAGCCTGATCTGCATGAGGCGAGCTTGCGGACGTTGAGCCGGCTTGCGACCATCGGTCTGGTCGATGACATTATTAACGGGTTCCGCTGATGAAAGGCTTGGGCGGCAAAGTCGCGATCGTGACCGGCGGTGCCGCCAGCATCGGTGCTGCCATCGTGCGTAGCTTTGTCGAAGCGGGCGCCCGGGTGGTGATTGCCGATATTGACGAGGCTGCGTCGTTGGCTCTGGCGCGCGAGTTGGGGCCGAACGCGCTCGCGATCCCAACCGATATCTCAAAGGATGCCTCGATCGAGGCCTGTATTGCCACGACCATCAAGGCGTTTGGCCGGCTCGACTGCCTGATCAACAACGCCTGCCTCTATCTCGATCGCGGCTTGGCATCGACCCGCGAGGAGTGGCATCGAGCCCTCGATGTGAATCTGATCGGTCACGTCATCATGTTGCGCGAGAGTCTGGCTGAGCTGCGCAAATCGCGCGGATCGGTGGTCAATATCGCCAGTGTCGGCGGCAAGTTCGGGCAGGCAGGACGCGCGCTCTATCCGGCAGCCAAGGCGGCGACGCTACAGCTCACGCGGAACCAAGCAGTCGAACTGGCCGAATTTGGCATAAGAGTGAATTCCATCTCGCCCGGATGGACATGGTCGCAGCCGATCGAACGCGCGACCAAGGGCAATCGCGCCAAAGCTGACCGGGTTGCAGCCCAAATCCACCCGCTAGGCCGCGTCGGCAACGCGAAGGAAATCGCCGACGCCGTGCTGTTTTTATGCTCCGACGCAGCCGGTTTCATCACCGGAACCGATCTCGCCGTCGATGGCGGCTACAGCGCCGTCGCGGGCGATGGAGGGCATCCGATCACCGCCCGCCTGTCCGAATAGGCCGCCAAACTGGCATCCGTTTTGCTATGAATTATCATATGATTATCATACGATAATCGGCGTTTCGTTCGCGAGGTTGGGTTGATGGGGCACGCGCTATCATCGTTCGAGCCGAGCGCAGTTCGGCAGTATCGTCACTTCGAATCACTCGATGTCGACGAAACGCGCGAACGCATCTCTACAGTCATGCAGCCGCATGAGCTGACGCCGCCCAAGCGCGCCTTCGGTTTCCGCTCGGAAATGAATTTCGTCCGGCTGTCGGGATTGGGGCTTGGCACCATCCGCTTTGGCGAGATGCACGTGAACGTGCCGGTCATGGATGATTATTTCCTGTTCGTGTGCTGCCTTGAAGGGCAGGCTGAGATCACCATTGACGCCCATGAATTGACGATCGATTCGACGCGCGGGGCCATTTGCGGGCCCGGTCGGCATTTCGAGGGCGCCTTCTCCGCCGATTGCGAGCAATTCGTCTTCCGCGTCGATCGTGAGCTGATCCACGCCCATACCGGCATTCGCGATCTGGTGATCAATCCCCATGTCGATCTGAACCGGCCGGAGCTCGCCCCCTGGACCAGACAGCTTCAATTGCTCATTTCCAGCCCTGAATTATTGGCGCTGGCACAGCGCGACCCGAGGATTGCGATCGAGTTTGAGCATCTGCTGATCAGCCTGCTCATGGCAGGGCAGCCGCATCTCGATTCAAGCGCCACCATGGCGCGATCGATCGTCCCCGGCAGCGTCCGCCGCGCCGAGGCCTATATTCGCGAACATGCGCTGGAGCCGATGCGCCTGCAGGACATCGCCGATGCCGCAGGCCTGCCGGCACGCACGCTGCTGGAGAATTTCAAGCGGTTCCGAGAGATCAGCCCGATGCGCTATCTGCGCGATGTCCGGCTGGATCACGCGCGCGCGCAGCTATTAGCCTGTAATGAGCAGAACAAGGTGGTTCACATCGCGCTCGAATGCGGCTTTGGCCATCTCAGCCGTTTTGCCCGCGACTACATGAGTCGCTTTGGCGAGCGTCCGTCCGATACGCTGAAACGGCGCAAGCCTGCGAGCTATCGCAGCAACGCAACGATCCGCCGCAGCTAACGCTTGAGAAAATCCTGGACTGCCGCCAGGAACAACTCCGGCTGTTCGATATTGGACAAGTGAGCCGCGTCCAGCCGCACCAGACGTGACCCGGAAATTGCCGCCGCCATCGCTTCGCTATGCTCGGGCGGGGTTGCGGGATCGCGTTCACCAGCAATGATCAGCGTGGGTGCCTTGATCAGCTTGCCGATCGGCCGCAGGTCCATATCGCGAATAGCGGCACAGGCACCGGCATAGCCGGCCGGATTGGTCGCCAGTAGCATGTCGTGGACAGGTGCTATCGCAGCCGGTGAGGTTTCACGAAATTCCGGCGTAAACCAGCGTTCCAGCACAGGCTGAACCATCACTTCCATACCGCCCGACAGGACTGTGCGGATGCGCACATCCCAGCCTTCCGGCGGACCCATATAGGCCGAGGTATTGCACAGAACAAGCCGATCAATCCGTTCCGGCGCGCGCACGCCTAGCCATTGGCCTGTCATGCCGCCCAGCGACAACCCACAGAAATCGAACCGCGCAACGCCTAGCGCGTCCGCCAGTTCCAGCACATCGCGCCCCAGCCGATCGAGCGAATAGCCGCCAAGCGGCACGTCAGACTTACCGTGCCCGCGCTTATCGTATCGCAGCACACGATAGGTCTGGCTCAGCGCCTCAATTTGCCCGTCCCACATCGCCAGAGCCGTGCCGAGCGAGTTGGACATCAGCAGAACCGGTGCGTGCTCCGGCCCTTCCATCCGCCAGAAAATGGCGCAGCCATCGCCAGTCTTGATTACGCCGGAATTCATTGCACTGATTACCCCAATGAGACGCGCGGACGCGACGACAGCACTTCCTCATCAGGTTTTTCGGCCTTCAGCAGGGTGAAGTCGAACTCGATTTCAGCATAGGGTCCGTTGAGCCCCTTCGCGTGAAGATCGGCCGGCGACTCGTGCCGGGCGATTGGCGGGATCAAGCCGTCGCGCGTCGCATAGGCGAAATCGTCATGCAGATACGGATCGCCGTCGATATTGATCTGCGTGGTCAGATGGCGATAGCCCGGTGCGGAGACGAAGAAATGGATATGCGCCGGGCGCTTGCCATGGCGGCCGATTGCATCCAGCAACTGCTCGGTCGTACCCTTCGGCGGCACGGCATAGCCGGACGGCACGAGACTGCGAAACCGATAGCGGCCCTCGCCATCCGTCTCGATCCGACGGCGGAAATTGAACGGGCTCTGCGACGGATCAAAATGCGAGTAGTTGCCGCGTGTATTGGCGTGCCAAACATCGACGATGGCGCCAGCGATCGGCTTTCCAGCGGCATCAAGCACACGGCCCTGCATGAACAGCACATCGCCCACTTCGGGATCGACATCGAGGCGGGCCTCCCCTTTCACCAGCGGCGCGCCATTGACATAAAGCGGCCCCTCAATCGTGCGCGGTGTGCCGCCATCCAATCCCGCCTTCTTGTCGGCCTCGTCCCGCAACAAATCGAGGAAATGCTCAAAACCGAGGCCTGGGACCCACAGGCCGAATTCCGGCGCACCCTGCGCCACGAAATTCAACGCACCCCAAAACTCATCCTCGGTGATGTTGAATTCTTCGACCGTTGCGAACAGATCGCCGACGATGCGGCGGATGATCTTCTTCAAGCGCGGGTCGCCGATGGTGCCGTTCAGGCCGGCGACCTTGTCCAGCAGTGATTGGACTTCGGGACTCTTGGTAATCGGCGTCGACATGGATGCACTCCCTGGAAGTTTTTTTTGATTAGCGGTCGTCGTCGTGGATCGATGAGGGATGGCGGCACAGAGCCGATACCTCGATCTCCATGAAGGGGAAAAGCGGCAGACCGGACAGGATGGTGT
>CAIZEE010000001.1 GCA_903931835.1 uncultured Elstera sp. | reverse complement strand
CTACGATCTGGGCCCGGTTAACCTGAAATCCATCACGGCCTATCGTGACACGGAAAGCTTCTTTGGCCGTGACGGCGACAGCTCGCCTTTGCCGGTCAACTTTACGACCGATGGCTATCGCGATGGCGCGGTTAGCGAGGAGTTCCAGGTCAGCGGCAAGCTCTTTGACGATCGCCTGACCTATGTCGGCGGCTTGTACTACTTCGATGAAATCGCGACTGATCGTAACCTCGTTCAATTCCCGGTCGTCTATATTGCGAGCGGTGGCAATAACGACAATTCGAGCGAGGCTTTGTTCGGTCAGGCGACCTATAAGGTGACGAGCCAATTCGACTTCACCGCTGGTCTGCGTTACACGCGCGACGTGACGCTTTACTCGCCGGTTTCTTATATCATCTCGTCGCCGCTGCCCTACGCTGCATTTTACAGCCCGGCCGCGAGCAATCTGACGCCACCAACCATTCTGCCCCCGACCACCGCGCGCAATAGCTCTCATAACGTCTCGCCGGAAGTGAATCTGTCCTATCATTGGACGCCGGACATCATGACGTATTTCAACTATTCGCAGGGCTTCAAGAGCGGCGGCTTTACGCAGCGTGTCTTCCCCCCGCTCAATAATGCGCCTGGTTATGCGCCGGAAGATGCGACGGTGTACGAAGTTGGCGCCAAGACGACGTTCTTCGACCGTCGCCTGCGCATCAACGGAGCGCTTTTCCACACCGATTATAACGATGTGCAGATCACGGAGTTGGTGGGTGTGGCACCGACGACGCAGAACGGCGGTTCAGCAACCATCGACGGCGCCGAGCTCGAAGTGAAGGCGATACCGATCGAACATCTGAACGTCAGCGGCAGTGTCGGTTATGTCTTTGCGCACTGGATTGCCCTGGCGCCGCAGACGTCGATCACCTTGGGCGACAAATTCGCCTTCACGCCGATGTGGGATCTGTCGGGCTCGATCTTCTATACCGGCGAACTCACCAACGGCTGGCGCTATACGCCGCGTCTCGATATGAGCTACCGCGCTACGCAGTACTATGACGCGGTCAACTCTTACAATCTGAAGCAGCCTGGTTACGGCTTGGCCAATGCGTCGCTCACGGTGTCGCCTCCCGACATGAACTTGGACGTTGTTTTCCACGTCGATAACATGTTCAACCAAGTCTATCTGGTCAGCGGCGACAGCGATCTCGCGACCGCCGGCTTGGCGGAAGGCATTTATGGCCGTCCGCGGACCTTCCTCGGCACCGTCCGCGTGGCCTTCTAATCGGTCTTTTGATCTGGCCGTGCTTTAGTTGCGCCCCGTTCGTGATATCCCATCATGAACGGGGCGTCGCTTTGTCCGGCGTCCGCGTAAAGCTGCGGAGGCATTATCCATGACGAGCAACCGGCGTGAACCCGTCGCTCCCTATCTGGCGATCGGCCTGTCGACCATCGTGACCGGCATCGGCGAGCGTCGGCACATCCGCCATAATCTCGAGACGATCGAGGAGGCGATCCACGCTGCCGTATCGATTTGCGGCATCAATGCGCCGGTGAAGGTGATCGCGCTGGCCGAGGGAGCCTTGACCGGCTTTACCGACGAAATCTTCGACATCCCCCATGTCATCGCCGCCCGCGATTTGTTCATCGACGTGCCGGGTGAGGAGACGGAGTTTCTCGGGCGTCTTGCCCAGCTCTATCGCACCTACATCATCGTCCAATGCAAGGCGCGCTGGCCGGAGATCATGGCCGACCGCTTCTTCAACACGCTGGCGGTGATCGCACCGTCTGGCGAGGTCGTGCATAAGGCGGCGAAGAACCATTTATGGTGCCGGGAGCGAAGCTGCACCCCGCACGACATATACGATAAATGGGTCTCGCATTTCGGCGACGGCATCGACGCGTTCTATCCCGTCCTGCGCACCGACGATATCG